>CAZOLE010000195.1:0-4256 GCA_964580445.1 uncultured Porphyrobacter sp. | reverse complement strand
CTCAGCTGGGAGAGCGCAACACTGGCAGTGTTGAGGTCAGCGGTTCGATCCCGCTAGGCTCCACCATCGAAACTTACAAAGTCGAGCGCCCTTTTTTGGGACTCGCAACGCTGGCCGACGAGGTTTCGTCCGCCGGCGTTTTTCGCGTTTAATCCGGAACGTTGTTCTGGTGAGGAGTTGAAGACGATGTTTGACAATTTGTCCGACCGCCTTGGCGGCGTCTTTGATAAGCTCAAAGGCCGCGGCGCGCTGAAAGAGCAGGACGTTCGCGATGCTATGCGCGAAGTTCGCATTGCGCTGCTCGAGGCTGACGTTGCGCTCCCGGTCGCCCGCCGTTTCATCGATGCGGTGACAGAGAAAGCCGTCGGCTCCGAAGTCCTAAAATCAGTTACCCCCGGCCAGCAAGTCGTCAAGATCGTCCATGACGAATTGGTCGATATGCTTGGTGGTCAAGAGGTTGAAGGGCTGAAGCTCGAAGCCAAGCCGCCAGTTGTTATAATGATGGTCGGTCTACAAGGTTCTGGTAAAACCACGACCACGGCCAAGCTCGGTAAATTGCTGCGCGAGAAGCACGGCAAGAAATCTATGATGGCCTCGCTCGACGTCAACCGTCCGGCTGCGCAGGAGCAGCTAGCGGTTCTGGGCGAACAGGTCGATGTCTCGACCCTTCCAATCGTCGCCGGACAACAACCGGTTGATATTGCGCGGCGTGCCATGGAAGCAGCGCGCCTGCAGAATTTCGATGTGCTGCTGCTTGATACCGCTGGCCGTTTGCACGTCGACGAAGCGCTGATGGCGGAGATGAAAGCGGTTTCGACCGTTTCTGACCCAACGGAAGTGTTGTTGGTCGTCGACTCGCTGACCGGTCAGGACGCGGTCAATGTCGCGCAGTCCTTCTCGGGTGAAGTGCCGCTTACTGGCGTGGTCCTCACCCGGATGGACGGCGATGCACGCGGCGGCGCGGCGCTTTCAATGCGCGCGGTCACCGGCAAGCCAATCAAATTTGCGGGGACTGGCGAAAAGATCGACGCGATCGAGGCGTTTCGTCCCAATTCGGTCGCCGACCGCATCCTTGGCATGGGCGATGTTGTTAGCCTTGTCGAAAAGGCTGCGGCAACGATCAAGGAAGAGGAAGCCGAAGAGCTTGCTCGCAACTTTGAAAAGGGCAAGTTCGACCTCAACGATCTGCGTATGCAGTTGAAGCAAATGCAGAATATGGGTGGGCTTGGTATGCTCGCCGGAATGATGCCGGGGATGAAGAAGGCCAAAGCCGCGATGGCAGCGGCGGATATGGACGACAAAGTGTTGGTCCATATGGACGCGATAATCGCTTCCATGACCGAGAAAGAACGCAAGAACCCCAACCTGATGAACGCCAAGCGCAAAAAGCGCGTTGCAGCGGGAAGTGGCACCGATGTTCAGCGGGTGAACAAGCTCCTGAAAATGCATCAGGAGATGAGCCGCGCGATGAAGCAGATCAAGAAGATGGGCGGGCTCAAAGGCTTGGCCTCGATGTTTGGCGGCGGCGGAATGGGCGGCGCAGGTGGCGGCGATGCAATGCCGCCCGGCGGTTTGCCCGGCCTCGGCGGTCCCGGCGGATTGCCTCCCGGTCTTCCGGGTCTTGGCGGCCCAAAGAAGAAGTAGAATTCAAAGCAATTTCAGAAATTTAGACAGACAAACTCGAAAGGTATTTTACTATGGCAATTGCACTAAGGCTCTCGCGCGGTGGCGCAAAGAAGCGTCCTTATTACCGCATCGTAGCAGCTGACAACCGCAGCCCACGCGACGGTAAATACTTGGAGCAGATCGGCACCTATAACCCGCTGCTCGCTAAAGACGATCCTACCCGCGTGAAGCTAAACGAAGACCGCGCTCGCTATTGGCTCGGCGTTGGCGCACAGCCATCTGACCGTGTTCTGCGTTTCCTTGACGCTGCTGGAATTCTAGAGCGTGAAGCGCGCAACAACCCGAACAAAGCCGAACCGGGCGAGAAGGCCAAGGAACGTGCTGAAGAGAAAGCTGAGAAGCTGAAAGCGGCTGATGAAGCGGCGAAAGAAGCTGAAGAAGCAGCCGTAACCGAAGAAGCGGCAGCGGAAGAAACACCAGCGGAAGAGGCTCCAGCAGAGGAAGCGCCAGCAGAAGAAGCGCCAGCAGAAGAAGCTCCTGCAGAAGAAGCTCCCGCGGAAGAAGAGAAGTCGAAAGACTGACTTGAACCATGGCGGATTCGCCTGAAACATCGCGCGCCGGAACGGTGGAACTTGCCGCCGTCACTGGCGCGCATGGTGTGAATGGCGAGGTTCGCCTCAAATTGTTCGGGGAGGGTGTGGAAGCGCTCTCCCAAATCAAGAGCTTTAACGACGGCGCGCTGACCCTCAAAAAAGCGCGTTCAGACAATAAAGGCGGCGCGATTGCGCGCTTTGCTGAGGTGTCTGGCCGGGGTGATGCGGAGAAGCTGCGCGGTACCGTGCTGACCGTCTCGCGCGATACTTTGCCCGATTTGGCTGAGGACGAATTCTACCATGCCGACCTGATCGGGCTTGAGGCCGTAACAGATACCGGCGTCGCGCTAGGTCGCGTCATAGGTGTCCAGAACTTTGGTGCGACCGACATTGTCGAAATCGTCAAAGACCCCGTTCCTGCGAAGGGGACCAAGACCTTTATGGTTCCCATGACGCCGCAGGCGGTGCTTGAATGGGACACAACAAGGCTTGTGATCGCGGCCGATTTCGCCGACGATTAGCCATGACCAATCTCAAAGTAGCAATCTGCCAAGCCGCTCCCATCCCGCTCGATTTTACTGGCGGTATCGAAAAGGCCACCCGGCTTGCCAAAGAAGCCATTGACGGTGGCGCGCAATTCATCGCCTTTGGCGAGACGTTCTTAGGCGGCTATCCGCTGTGGCTGGATGAGGCTCCGGGCGCGGCTTTGTGGGACCATCCGGGTACCAAGGCTTGCCACCAAATCATGCTCGACAATGCCATTGTGCCGGGGGATGAGCGGTTGCTGCCTTTGCAGGAACTGTGTGACGAGAGCGGCGCGTGCATCTCCATCGGTGCGCATGAGCGGGTGCGTCAGAGCCTTTACAACAACCAATTACTGTTCCGCCCCGGTTTAGAACCGCTGGACCATCGCAAGCTGGTCCCCACGCATGGTGAGCGGCTGATCTGGATGCGTGGTGACGGCTCGACCTTGGGCGTGCATGAGGCGGAATGGGGCCGGGCAGGGAACCTGCTCTGTTGGAAGCATTGGATGCCGCCGGCGCGAGCAGCGATGCACAATTTGGGCGAAGCTGTGCATGTCGCCGCCTGGCCGACCGTGCGAGAGGAATACGCGATTGCCTCCCGGCATTATGCAATGGAGGGGCGCTGCTTTGTACTCGCTGCCGGGCTGGTGCAGCATAAGGCGGATATGTTCGACGGGCTGGAACGAGTTGGCGGCAATGCGGAGGCCAAAGAGCTGTTTGAGGCGATTGAGAACGACGTGCTGAACCGCGGCAAGTCGATGATTGCTGCGCCCGATGCGCGGGTTTTGGCGCAGGCGGGTGAGGGGGAGGAGATTTTGCGCACCGAGCTGGACCTAAGCGAGATCGGACAAGGCCTCGCAAGCCTCGACACCGATGGCCACTATTCGCGGCCTGATGTGTTTGAACTTTCGGTGGACACAAGGGCTAAGGATGGGGTCAATTGGTAGATCTTCCCAACTGGGTTTGGTGGCTAGTGATCCTGTCGCCAGCGATCATTACGCCACCGATTGCATTGGTCTATTTGCGTCGGTCTGGTGGAGGGAAAATTGGCTTTATCCGCTCGATGTTCGTCAGCGCTCCTGCTGCGCTTCAATTGCCGTGTTTGCTTGTCTTGAGGGTGATTCATTCGAGGAAGGCAACTATGCGACCTTGGCGTTTTTCATGTTCATTTTTCCGTTCGGCTGGGCTTCCAGCTTTGGGCCATGGGTCGTTGAACTGACGGAGAAGCTGCATCACCGAATAATTCGAGACGATCCAACTGAGAACTAATGACCTTCGCCGCCACCATCCTCACACTCTATCCAGAGATGTTTCCCGGGCCGCTGGGGCAATCGCTTGCGGGTAAGGCGCTTGAGCGCGGGGATTGGTCGCTCGACACCGTAAACCCACGCGACTTTGCGACGGACAAGCATCGCAAGGTTGACGACACACCGGCAGGCGGCGGGGCGGGCTTGGTGCTAAAACCGGATGTAATCGCGGCGGCGTTGGATTCTGTTATTGAGCGCCAAGCCAC
>CAZOLE010000194.1:0-4260 GCA_964580445.1 uncultured Porphyrobacter sp. | reverse complement strand
GTTCTAGCCCGTGTTTGACCGAGACGCGCTGATCAAAGACGAAGCATTCTCCGTCATAAAGGCTCTCGTCCTCGGGCACGTTCTCCAGATATTTGAGGATGCCGCCTTTAAGGTGGAACACATCTTCGATGCCCTCAGAACGCAGGAAGCTCGTTGATTTCTCGCAGCGAATGCCGCCGGTGCAGAACATCGCGACTTTCTTCTTTCCCTCGAGCAATTCCTCGCGGTGCTCACGAAACCAAGCGGGGAAGTCGCGAAAGCTTGGGGTCTTGGGATCAACAGCACCCTCGAATGTGCCGATCGCAACTTCGTAGTCGTTGCGCGTATCGATCACGATCGTGTCGGGATCGCTGATCAAAGCGTTCCAGTCTTGCGGATCGACATAGCGACCAACGCTCATGCGCGGGTCGATGTTGGGTTCGCCCATCGTCACAATTTCGCGTTTCAGCCGCACTTTCATCCGGTTGAAGGGCGGAGCGTCGGCGTGGGAGTATTTGACATCAAACTGAGCGCAGCCGGGCAGTGAGCGGATATGGTCGAGCACCGCCGCAATCGCGTTGTCGGTGCCCGCAATCGTGCCGTTAATGCCCTCGTTCGCGAGCAGGATGGTGCCCTTGACCCCGGCTTCTTCACACAGGGACAAAAGCGGTTCTTTCAACGCAGCATGATCTTCAAACGGGGTGAAGCAATAGAGCGCAGCAACTTGGATTGGGATTCGGTCTTCGGACATACCCGTGACGCTTAGCTTGGAAGCCCGCGCCTCGACAAGAGTGCCGAGAGCGTCAGCTTATGCGTAAACGCCCAATGTTGAGTTTTTGTCCTGAAGTTGGGGCGAAAGCGGACCTTGTTGAGTGAGTATTGCCGGTGTACCCATTGTCGCCGCTGACACTGACATCGATTGCAAACAGCGCAGCAAAATTGCTCATTTTTGTGCCCACCAGGGTTGACAAGGATGAAAGTTGTGCAGCCTGCTCAAGAACGGAAAGCTAAAATGACTGTGGCAATGGAAATGGATGATTTCGAGGCTACTCGAGGAAGCCCGACGGCCATGGTCCATGCAGGCAACGCCTTGGATCTGTCGCCCTGCGCAACGGCTCCTGAATCCATGCGCGATTATTGGGGGCGTTTTGGCTTTTCCGTATTCCGTGACGGGTGGTTCCAATTCGTCAATCCGTCAGACTACGCTCCGGCAGTAGCGGCATGGCTCGAAGGTACCGAGCTTGATGGGAGCGACGAGTATATGGCCGTTACCCGCAATGCCTTTGGCGAGCTAAATGTATGGGGGGCTAAAAAGGGATTCGCCTTTTCGATTGCTGTGCTGATGGACGGCATCATGCTCAATGAGAAAAACGATGAGCAAGCTATCCGACAAGGAAATGGCAATCGCCGTGCGGAAAGTCTGATGTGGAGCGAGAAGGTTAGACCATTGGACAAAGCATCTGCGAACCAGTCGATTAGCGTCCGGATGTTTCAAGCCGCCCAGAAACGTTTGGGCCCGCTCGGTTCAAACCAGATGTATGGATTTGTCCCGGCACTGCCTTTGGGAGGGCGCATCGACGCAGACACGTTGCAAATTGTCGACGCTCCCGAACATCTTGCCATGCTGGCAGGTTTGAGCACGCGAAAAATTCTGACATTTGATGATATAGCAACACGCGCATTCGGTGACGACGCTGTTCCCGATGCGCGCAAGATGCGAGATAACCAGAGCTAGTAACGATGGCCGGACTGCAGGTTATTGGATGGGCAATTCGGCTAAAAGACTCCAGTGTTGGCAATTGGGTCGATGGCAGAATGACGGCTTTTAGGCTTTCGACCCTCCGCTAAACCCGCATCACCCAACCGTGTTTGTCCTCTACCCGGCCATATTGCAGGCCGATCAGCTTCTCACGCATCTTGTTCGCCATTTGGCCGATGCCGCCTGAGCCAATGGTGAACTCTCCGTCTGGCGATGCCACCGTGCCAACAGGCGTAACCACCGCTGCGGTTCCGCAGGCAAGCGTTTCGAGCAGCTCACCGGATTGTGCTTCGGCTTTCCATTGGTCGATGGAGTAGGGCTCTTCACGAACCTCCAAACCTTCCTCACTCAGCATCGCGATTAGCGAATTGCGGGTGATGCCGGGCAGAATCGTTCCGGTCAGCGGAGGCGTGATGACGCTGCCATCGCTGCGGATGAAGAACAGGTTCATGCCGCCCAATTCCTCAACCCACTTTTTCTCCTCAGCATCGAGAAACACGACCTGATCGCAGCCGCGTTCGATTGCTTCGGCTTGGGGCACAAGCGATGCGGCGTAATTGCCGCCAGTCTTAGCAGCACCCGTTCCGCCTGGTGCCGCGCGGGTGTAATCCTGTGAAACCCAGATTTTGACTGGATTCACCCCGCCTTTGAAATAATTGCCGGAGGAAACGAGGATGACGACGAATTTGTATTGCGTTGCCGGGCGCACGCCTAAAAATGCCTCAGAGGCAAACATGAAAGGGCGGACATAGAGCGAGCCGCCTTCGACCGGCGGCATCCACGCGGCATCAGTTTCCACCGCGAGCTTCACCGCATCCAAGAACAGGCTCTCTGGAATCTCCGGCATCGCCATCCGGCGCGCAGAAGCGTTGAAGCGGCGCGCATTTTCTTCGGGTCGGAACAGGCCAAGCCCGCCATCTTCGTGCGGAAAGGCTTTCATCCCTTCGAAGATTTCCTGCGCATAGTGCAGAACACTTGCCGCCGGATCGAGGGCAATCGCTTCGCGCGGACCGATTTGCGCGGAATGCCAGCCGCCTTTGGCTCCGTCATAGTCAATCGTGACCATGTGGTCGGTGAACACGGTGCCAAAACCGGGATCGGCGATAGCGGCCTTGCGGACATTTTCGTGCGTCGGGGCAGGGTGGGGAATGCGTGCGAAATTCATGGGAAAGCGGGTAATAGGGTGAAGCGTTTGGGGCAAGTGTTGTCCACGTGATTGCAGCAATCCGCTTTGCTGTTACACACCACGCGACTTTGGGGGAGTATGATATGAATCACAGAGTGCTTTTGTCCGCAGCCGCTATCGCCATTCTTACGGCTTGTTCTGGCGCGCCGGACGCTGACGTCGATGATAGTTCCAAGGCTGCGGAAACGGAATCGACCAACGATGAGGCTAAGGTCAGTGACAAGAAGGACGATAAGTCCGAGCAAGCAGCGGATACAGCGGAGAAGCCGACAGAGGTTTCAACCGAGCTGACCTGCAGCAATCCAGTCACCGCAGATGACACCGGAAAAACGCTGATCGAGCGCTACGGGAAGGATGCCAAAGTCGAGATGCTCTCTGGTCCTGAAGGAACTCAAGTCCCCGGAGTGGTCCTGTGGGATGGAGACCCGAAACGGGAAGTCGAAGTGGGCTTTTACGATGATGCGCGAACGGAGCTTGGCTTTGTTAGGTTTTTTGAGGGTTCCGATTGGTCCCTCGCCAAGCTGGAAACGGGCGACACTCTCGAACGGGTGATCGATATAAACAACAAACCCATCAAGTTTTATGGCTTTGAGTGGGATTATGGAGGGGGCGTCACCGATTTTGGAGGCGGCGTGCTGGATTCTATCGGTTCTTGCAGCGTAGGCATGCGACTATACTATGGTGAGGGCGGCTCTTCGCTCCCCAACTCGCTAATCGGAGACAGGGAAGTGTCTTCCACTGAGCCCGAAGTCGATAAAGCGCATATTTTGGTCAACGAGCTGAGCATTGGCTTCCCAGTGAAGTAGGAGTTAAATGCCTGCCCGCTGGCGGCTGGGCATTTCGACTAGACACACTATACAAATGAAAAGGGCTGCTTCCGCCCGTCGGGGAAGCAGCCCTTTCATGGTCAGCGGCCGTAAAGAGCCGCTCACGAAACCTTACTCGGTAAGGAGAATGTTACCGAATATGCTCCGTAGGGATCTTCACCGACCTCGCTACTGAACCATGAGACATCGGATCACCTCCTTTCGCGCTAATAAGCCAAGACCCGTGCATTTCACTGGCGGGCCGAGAACCGCGTTCGCCGCAACTCTCAACCACAGTTGTGAATCATGCGAATTGGCTGCGCAAGACTTGAATTATTCTTTTCCGACGTCATAATTCTTCGCCTTCGCATAGTCGGATGCGATACGGCGCTTGAGGGAAACCTTGGGCGTTTTTTGATTCAGGCATGGTCGCGACGGTGGATGTGGACAGCCTGTCGGTAATCCTGTGGATATTAACGTATAGAATCGGGGACTTTTGTGTTCGGCAGTGTTTCCGAGCTGCGATATCC
>CAZOLE010000193.1:0-4261 GCA_964580445.1 uncultured Porphyrobacter sp. | reverse complement strand
ATTGCCATGTCAGCGCTCCCGGCGTGTGGCCGGGTGTGGCAATTGGCGTGAAGGACATCTCGCCGAAGTGAATCTGCATCCCTGTCGTAAGGGGAATGACACTCGCGACTGGAGCCATCGGCTCGTGTATTCCTGCCTGTGGATCGGCTGGATTGTCTTTGCCCGTTCGAAAAGTCTCCACTGCTTCGGGGGCGGATAAGATTGGCGCGCCGGTCGCTTGTTGAATGAAAGCAAGACCGCCCACATGATCGAAATGCTCGTGGCTGTAAAAGATAAGGCCGATGTCTTTTGGGGTGGCTCCCAACGCTCTTAAGTTCGCAAGAACAACTTCAGAGCCTTTCTGTGTGCCGGTATCGATCAACACATGGTTTTGGTCGCCTAAGATCAGAATCGCGCTGATCCCGCACGTCCCGACATAATAGGCGTTGCCATGCACTTTGAAGGGAGGTGCAGGCTTGTCCCAAACGTCCCACGGTTTGCAGGTTTCGGCCCACTCTTGAGCAGTTACTGCTCCTTCAAGCTTGGGCGCGGATTGCGCAGCGGCCACACATCCAGAGAGAGCCAGAGATGAGGCCAAAGCCATAAATCTACCGAACATAGCTAGCTCCATTGGCGTCGATCACCGCGCCAGTCATGCTTGGCGGGGCATCGAGCGCGCAGAACGCCACGATCCGCGCAATCTCTTCGGGCTGTGCGACACGTCCAAGCGGGATGTCCGCAAGCAAACCGTCGCCGCCCCGACTTTCCAGATAATCCCCGGCCATCGCGGTATCAGTGAAGCCCGGCGTGACGGCGTAGCTCAGCACGCCTTGCTTCGCATAGGCGCGCGCTATCGTCTTATGCATTGCAACCATCCCGCCTTTGGCCGCCGCGTAGTGCCAGTGTTCAGGCGAATCACCGCGATAGGCCGCGCGGCTGGCAACATGGACCAAACGACCGCGCACCCCGTCTGCTTGCGGCTCGCGCGCCAGCCAATGTTTGACTGCAAAGCGGCTAAGCTGCGCAGCAGCGGTTAGATTTATTCGCATGGTGTCTTCCCACGCATCGAGCCATTCTATGTCAGAGTGGTCCACGCTGTTCGCTTCGAAAATACCGGCATTGTTGACAACGGCGCTGATCTCTCCGCCGCTGCGTTCAAGCGCCTCTTCCCACAGTGTTTGGACGCCGACTGGGCTGGAAAAGTCCGCTGCTATCACATTTGCTAGAATCGGTGTGGTTGCATGAGCGAGCACCTTTTCACCGCGTTTACGGAGTGCTCTAAGGGTGGCGGCGCCGATCCCTCGGCTTGATCCGGTGACTAGAATGAAACTCATGCAAGCCTCTATCCGAAACTTTGCTACCAGAGTCGAGAACACTGGCGCTTGCCTCACGCGTGCGGATTGCTAAGTGGATGAGTGGGAACAAGGAAAATTGGTAAAAAGTTATGAGCAACAGACCGCTTTCGCCGCACCTACAAATATGGCGGTGGGGACCGCACATGTTTATTTCGATCCTGCACCGCGCGACCGGTGATGGGTTAGCATTAGTCGGATTGGCGTTGTTGGTTTGGTGGCTTGGCGCGCTTGCGAGCGGCGAAGCTGCCTATGCGACATTTACCGGATGGATGACGACGCCAGTAGGCTATGTCGTGCTTGTTGGCCTTACTTGGGCGTTCTTCACCCATATGATGAGTGGCCTTCGGCACTTCGTGCTTGATACTGGAGCGGGCTATGAGCTTGGCACCAACAAGATGTGGTCGATCGTTGCGCCAATTATGGCGATCATTTTGACGGCGTGTTTCTGGGCTGTCATTCTCGCGAAATTGGGAGTGCTATAATGGGTAACGGCACGTCTATTGGCAAAGTTCGAGGTCTTGGCTCCGCGCACGAAGGCGCGCATCATTGGCTCGTTCAACGATTCACCGCGATCGGAAATCTGGTATTGATGAGCTGGCTGCTCATCACGTTTCTGATGCTGCAAGACTACTCTTATGGAACAATAGTGAAGTGGCTCTCGCAGCCGATCTCCGCGACTGCGATGATCCTTCTGGTTATCAGCCTGTTTTGGCATGCTCGATTGGGGCTTGAGATTTTGATCGGAGACTATGTCCACGACGGTGGCTCAAAATTTGCGGTTCTTTCCGCTCTTAATTTGGCTGTTATCGGCGGCGGCGCATTCGCAGTGTTTAGCGTTGTCAGCCTTGCTTTTGGAGGTGCCGCATAATGGCCGCGACGAAGAAAAAAGATACCGGGGCTGCCGCTGATCCGCAGCTCAAAGGTGCGTATAAGATTATCGATCACCTCTATGACGTGGTGGTTGTGGGTGCAGGCGGTTCGGGTCTGCGTGCGACCATGGGCGCCGCGGAAGCGGGCCTTAAGACTGCCAATATCTCCAAAGTTTTCCCAACACGCTCGCATACGGTTGCAGCGCAAGGCGGGATCGCGGCGAGCCTTGGCAACAACACGCCGGACCACTGGACCTGGCATATGTATGACACGGTCAAAGGGTCAGACTGGCTGGGCGATCAGGACGCGATCGAATATCTTGCACGCGAAGCGCCGCAGGCTGTGTATGAACTGGAACATGCAGGTGTTCCGTTCTCGCGCAACGAAGACGGAACTATCTATCAACGGCCCTTTGGCGGGCATATGCAAAATATGGGAGCTGGACCGCCCGTGCAGCGGACTTGCGCCGCGGCCGATCGGACCGGGCACGCAATGCTCCATGCCCTGTATCAGCAGAGCCTCAAATATGACGCGGATTTCTTCATTGAGTATTTCGCGCTCGACCTAATTATGTCGGAAGTCGGCGGCGAGAAGAAATGCGTCGGCGTGATGGCTATGTGCCTCGATGATGGCACGATTCACCGATTCCGAGCGCAATCCGTGGTGTTGGCGACTGGCGGCTATGGTCGCTGTTATTACACCGCTACTTCTGCGCACACTTGCACTGGCGATGGCGGCGGCATGGTGCTGCGCGCCGGGCTACCGTTGCAAGACATGGAATTCGTGCAGTTCCATCCGACCGGAATCTATGGTGCTGGTGTGCTGATTACCGAAGGCGCTCGCGGAGAAGGTGGGTACCTCACCAACTCCGAAGGCGAACGGTTCATGGAGCGTTACGCACCATCAGCCAAAGACCTCGCATCGCGTGATGTTGTGTCTCAGTCGATGGCAAAGGAAATGCGTGAAGGCCGGGGCGTTGGCCCTGATGGTGATCACATTTACCTTCATCTCGATCACATTGACCCCAACGTTCTTGCCGAACGTTTGCCCGGTATCACCGAAAGCGGCAAAATATTTGCGGGTGTCGATCTGACCCGAGAAGCGTTGCCAGTCACTCCGACAGTTCATTACAATATGGGCGGAATTCCATGTAACTATCACGGTCAGGTCGTCACGATCGGGTCGGATGGTAATCCCGATCATGTCATCCCAGGTCTCTATGCAGTTGGTGAAGCGGCGTGTGTGTCAGTTCATGGCGCTAACCGGCTCGGTTCAAACTCGCTGATCGATTTGGTGGTGTTTGGCCGCGCGACTGGTTTGCATCTCAAAGAGAATTTGACAGCGGGTGCAAGCCAACCGGAACTCGCTTCAGACAGTGCCGATTTCGCGTTGAGCCGCGTCGATCACTTCCGCTATTCGGAGGGTGGCTCACCGACCGCTGCGATCCGCACTGACATGCAGAAGGCGATGCAGCAGCATGCTGCCGTGTTCCGCGATACTGCCTTGTTGGAAGAAGGCGTACAGAAACTTGCCGATCAGAATAAGCGGATGGAAGACATTCACGTCAGCGACAAATCGTTGATCTGGAACAGTGATTTGATCGAAACGCTCGAGCTCGACAATTTGATGGCGCAGGCCAATGTCACCATCGCTAGCGCTGCCAGCCGCAAGGAAAGCCGTGGTTCGCACGTCAATGAAGACTATTTCGACGTCGAAACGAATGGCCGCAATGACAAAGAATGGATGAAGCACACGGTTACTTGGTTTGATGGCTGGGGCGGCAATGGCGGTGACTTGAAGATCGACTACCGACCAGTCCACGAATACACGCTGACCGATGATGCAAGCTACATCAAACCGAAGAAACGGGTGTATTGACCTGAATTGGATCGGGTCTGGGTTAAGGTTCGGGTTCGTCGAAGAAACACCAGAGCCTTGACCTGACCCCGCTTGGCAGGCAGCATCGCTCGCTATGCTAAAAGGCGCGTTCTTCGGTTCAATCTTGGCTCTGCTTCTTGCAGTTCCTCAGGCTCTGCGATCTCAGGAGGAGCCTCCGC
>CAZOLE010000192.1:0-4263 GCA_964580445.1 uncultured Porphyrobacter sp. | reverse complement strand
GTGTTCGAAGTGATCGATGAGACGTTTGATTATTACAGCTCCGACAATCTGGCGAGCCAGATCGGCAAAACCGACGTTAAGACCAGCCACGTCGTCGTCGCTCACAACACTTTCATCAATCAGGGGCTAACTATCCGCAGCGATAGCACCGGCTTCGACATGCTGGGTTATGGCCTGATTGCCAACAATGTGCTGCGCTCGCTTCAGTTTATGGGTGATGAGGATCCGGACGCGACCATCGCTAACAACCACATCTATGGCACTGCGCCGGGGCCGCTCTTGGCAACCGGAACAAGCCAAGGCGGGTCGATCGACAACCTGTTTGTCGATCAAGCTGCTGGCAATCTCACACCGGCAGGTGATCTGCTGTTGAACGGCTCCGCGCCGATCATCCCATTCGATGTGAGCGGCAGCGCCTTCCCGACGCCGTTTGCGGCGCGCGGTGCGGTTGCGGCAGCGGCCACAGAATTCCAAGATGCTGGCAATGGATCGGGCAGTTTAACGCCAGAGGCGGATCTCATTGCTTTGCTTAACACCGCAGGCGGCGGTTCCTATTTCGATTGTCGCGCACAGGCATCCTATCCGATCCCCGATATCAGCAACAATGCCGGTTCGTTCAATCAGACCAACAACAATTTCCGACCGGCGCTAACCGCCAATGGCCTTGTTTTTGATGCGAACAATGACCGCGTCCAGTTTGATCGCGGCGCCGAGAGTAATTGGGCGGTGGTCATCGGCATGACTCACAATAATGGCGACATAAGCGGCGTGGTGATCACCGGATCAACCAGCAATTTGGTCTTTGTCCAATATCTTGATGGCAATGTCTCGCCTCATGCGGGGCTGGTTCGCGTGAATGGCGTGACCGCTGGCAATCGCGGGCAATTGTTCGACTTGATCAATGGCAAAGGGCTTGTGGCAGTTGAGTTGGAGAGCGCCGACTTTAGCGGCCACACGCATATCGAGATTGGGCGGGCATCATCCTCGGCCGACATGACGGTGCGCAAGGTCGCATTCCTGCCGGTCGCAACGCTGGGCTCTGACTTTGCGCACGCGTTGCGGCTGGCGAGCGATGCGGTGGTGACGTAGAACGCGGCGGCGAACCGCGTTCAACCGTCCATTGGTTTTAGCGGCAACCCCAGCCGCATAAGCTTGGCTCTCACACGGTATGCGAAGCTGCGCCGCTGCTTATTCGAATTGGTGTGCACGAATTGACCTTGAGGCACATCCTCACGACCAAGGAACGCACCCAATTCTGCCCAACCATGACCCCGCTCAAGCCAAAGCTCCAACAGATCATCAGGCCGGTCAGCAAAGTAAGAACGGACCGATGCATTGTGGGCGTCATACACATCGCGATAGCGTGCTTCGTGGCCTACTGGCGCGGGGGCGTCATCGCCATAGGTTAACTGTTGGATGTGGTATGGGTTCGCCCCAAAATGCCGCGCAATGGAATTGTACCACCGGTCGGTTTCCCGCATTGTAAGAATGAACTTCGAACCCGGAAAGGCTTCATCCAACTCGCGAAACATGAGCGGCCACGGCATGTCCTCGACTGCATCAAACCGCTCCGCGATTGCCAGCCCGCGTTCGACATAGCTCTGTCTAAGCTCATCCAACGGTACATCGCGCCCGAATACTCCGGTCACGTTATAGCCGATCTGCGAAAGCGCGTCGCGCAAGGATGACGTGCCGGTTTTTTGAAAGCCGACGCAGAATATCTTGCCCGAATTCACTTGTCGTCCATCCAAGTCTCTACCGCATCATAGAACGCAAAATCCTGCGCATACCAACGGCGTAGGTTGCTACGGCCTTTGGCTGTTAACTCAGGTACATCGCTGTAATCGTTGGCATGCGCCCCTTCGCTGTCACGGCGCAGTTCCGGGCGCATTTCAAGTCCAAGCCGCGAAAGCAGAATTTCCAGATCGGTTTCCAGATGCTCTTGCCGCAGCACCCATACAGGCGGGCGCGTAGTGAAGATGTCTCCTGCCAGCGCGAACCAGTCGATCTGATCCTGGGCAGTGTGCCGGATCGCTTTCATTGCGGCGACCGCTCGCATTCCATACATACCGGGCTCAAAAAGCGCCTCAGCAAGTTCGGCGGCGTGCTCGAAATCGGCGAAGGCGCTCGCTTCGTGCGGCGACCATTCAATATCGTTGCGCGGCCGGCCTTTACGCTTGCGCGAATAAAAGCCAGAACGAAACCGAGTGATCGGATCACGGATTGAGAAGAAGTAATCCGATGGCTCAGGCAACTCCGCCAACGTCACGTCATGCGAAAGCGCCTTCATCTCCAGCGCGCTTTGCTCTCGATTGACCTGTCGCATCATCTGCTTGACCTGAGAGCCGGCAGCTTTGCCAATATGCAGAAAGTAAACCAGGCGATGCCCCGGCTTGGATCGGTGCACGCGCCGCGGCGAAACTTCAAACCCGGCTCGATTTGTGGCACGCGCGAATTGCCTTAAGAGTTTGCTCAGTCTCATTCTTTGAGCAATGGCCTCCACCAATCTTCATTGTCGAGATACCAGCGCAAAGTTTGACGCAGTCCTTCCTCGAACCCCCGCTTGGGCACGTAATCGAGCTCAGCGCGCGCCTTGGTTTCGTCAATAGCATAACGGCGATCATGTCCGACACGGTCCGTAACATAGGTCTTGAGGCTTTCTGACTTGCCTCCATTGGCAGCGGGCGCGTCCGGGTAGCGCTCAGCCAGCCCATCAACCTGTTCGAATGCGCGATCAACCTCTGCACAAATCGTGTCGATCACCTCCATATTGGGCAATTCAGCCCCGCCCCCAATATTGTAAGTCTCACCAGGTTTGCCCCGCTCAAGGCTGGCCTCGATGCCGCGACAATGGTCCTCTACATGCAGCCAGTCCCGTACATTCATGCCATCGCCATAGATCGGCAGATTCTTGCCCGAAAAAGCGTTTAAGAAGAACAACGGGATTAGCTTTTCAGGATATTGATATGGCCCGTAATTGTTTGAGCAATTGCTGGTGGTGACGTCCAATCCATAGGTGTGATGATAGGCACGAACCAAGTGATCGGACGCCGCTTTTGACGCTGAATAGGGAGAATTCGGCGCATAGGCCGTGCTTTCTGAAAACGCAGGATCACCCGGGCCCAGTGAACCGAACACTTCGTCGGTTGAGATGTGATGGAAGCGGTGCTCTTGCCCATCACCGGACAACCAAACCGCCCGCGCCGCTTTGAGCAAGGCGTTGGTGCCAAGAATATTCGTATCAATAAAGGCGTCTGGCCCAGTTATCGAGCGGTCCACATGGCTTTCCGCTGCAAAATGAATGATCGTTGTGATGCTCCGCTCGCGCAGGAGCTTTTCCACCAGATCACCATCGCGAACGTCGCCTTCGACCAACTCCGTATGCTCTGCCCCGGCGATGGTTGAGCGATTGCCGGCATAGGTAAGCGCGTCGAGCACCGTGATTTCATCATCAGGGTGTTTCTGCGTCCAATAATGGACGAAGTTCCCTCCGATAAAGCCAGCGCCGCCAGTGACGAGAAGATTAGCCAAGTGTCTTTTCCTGTTCGAGCATGAGGCGCAGCTGCGCGCGCCAATGAATGTGTTCATCACCGATTGCCGCGCGCGTAGCACGGCAATCCAGCAGTGAGAAAGCCGGGCGGCTGGCCGCTGTGGGATAGTCTGCTGTCGTGATCGGGTTGATCGTTGGGATGTGCTTTATCAGTCCTAGATCGTAGGCGTCTTCTGCGATCGCAACGGCGAAATCATACCAGCTCGCAACCCCTGCATCACTATGGTGGAAGGTGCCCGATGCGCCCTTGTCGACCAACGCCCAAATGGTTTGGGCCAGCCCCGTTGCCCAAGTCGGCGCACCAATTTGATCTGCAACCACGCCAAGCTCATCGCGATCATTCATCAGCCGGATCATCGTTCGGACAAAGTTTGCGCCGCCTGCCTCGTAAACCCAAGCCGTTCGGATCAAAAGATCGCTGTCCCGAACATGGTCTTCACCGGCGGCTTTGGTGCGTCCATAGGCAGATATGGGCGAGCGCATGTCGCGCGGCTGGTAAGCGCGAGAGGATGCGCCATCGAAGACAAAATCGGTGGAGACATGCACGAGCTTGCCGCCGATCTCTGTCAACGCGCCCGCCATGGTTTCGACAGCGCCTGCATTGATCTCAAATGCGGCCTCTTCATCACTTTCTGCCTTGTCGACTGCGGTGTATGCTGCGGCGTTGATAACAAGATCAGGCGCCTCTTTGGATATCCGCTCAACCAAGGCCG
>CAZOLE010000191.1:0-4295 GCA_964580445.1 uncultured Porphyrobacter sp. | reverse complement strand
AATGGCGGCCGCGTGCTGAACGTCACCGCGACGGGCGCGTCTGTGACGCAGGCGCAAAAGGTGGCCTATGCGTTGGTGGACGCGGTGAGTTTTGAGACCGGCTTCGTGCGCCGCGATATCGGCTGGCGTGAGGTTGAGCGGGAGGGGGCTTAGTTTCCTAACCGCTGATCTTTGTACAGAGGTTGAAGCCTCACGCTCTGAGACGCACCATCGCGTTTCTGCCCATGAACGCTCTGGCAACTCAGATCAGAAAAAAGCGGCAGCCGCCGGAACCATAGAATCCAGAAAGCATGCCGATTCGCGAGTCTACGCGTATGTTTTTCCACGATTTCCAACAATCGTCATCCCAGCGAAAGCTGGGATCCAGAGCGGCTAAGCTCAGTCCGTTGCGGCCTTAGATCCCGGATCAAGTCCGGATTGACAAAGATGGGCAAGTGCAAGGGGCGTTCCCGCATCTAGATTTTCCTACTCGCGCGCGTGCCGCTAATCTGCGCGCGGCTCTTTCAAATCGTTAGCACCCCTCACCTATCAGCGTATCCGCCATCAGCGCCTTCATATCCGCTTCGGGACGCGGGCCATAATGGGCGATAACCTCAGCCGCCGCGACAGCGCCGCGTTTGAGGCACTCATCAAGCGGTGCGTCCTTGGCATAGCCCGAGAGGAAGCCCGCCGCGAACTGATCGCCTGCGCCAGTGGTATCGACCACTTTGTCGATCGGTTCTGCTGCCACTTCGGCCCGTTCGCCATGCGCCACGGCAATCGCGCCGTTTTCGCCTTTGGTTGCGACCAGCACCGTCACTTTGCCCGCCACTGCATCAACGCCCGCTTCGAAGCCGGCCTCTCCGGTCAGCGTCGCCAGTTCGCTTTCATTGACGAAGAGAATGTCGATCACGCCGTCTTCGATCATGCTACGGAAATCGTCGCCATGCCGGTCAATCACAAAGCTCTCACTCGCGGTGAAGGCGATCTTGCGGCCCGCATTGCGCGCCACGTCAATCGCGCGGCGCATGGCAGCGCGCGGCTCTTCTGGGTCCCACAGATAGCCTTCGAGATAGAGGATGCTTGCGCTCGCGATCAGCTCTTCATCCAGCGCTTTGGAAGGCAGGAACTGCCCTGCGCCCAGAAACGTGTTCATCGTGCGCTCGCCATCGGGCGTTACGAAGATGAGGCAGCGCCCGGTCGGTGGGCCGTCGCCGAGCGGCGCGGTGTCGAAGTCGATCCCTTCGGCGCGCATATCATGGGTGAAGACCTCGCCCAGCTGATCGTCGCAGACCTGCCCGATAAAGGCGCATTGCAGGCCGAGCTTGGATGCACCTGCCAGCGTATTCGCCGCCGATCCGCCAGAGGTCTCCTTAGCCGCGCCCATCGCAGCATAGAGCGTGGTTGCGCCCTCAGCATCGATCAAGGTCATGCCGCCACGGTTCAGTTGCAGCTCGGTAATCAGCTCTTCCTCGCAAGAGGCAATCACATCGACCACGGCATTGCCAATAGCGATGACGTCGTAGCGCGGCTCGGTCATGAATTTCGTCCTGTTGTTTGGGATCGGTAAAGTGGTGAGCGCTGCGCCTAGCGGGCCAAGCGGGCCGCGCCAAGAGGCATGATCGCGAGTTTGACTAAGCGTGCGTCTATGCCGCAAACATACGCGCAATGCGAAATGTCATGACAGCCCTTGCCAAAGCTGCGCGCCAGCTAAGCGATCCGGCGGTTCTGCGCGTGCTGGCCAAGAGCCTGTTGGTGACGCTGGCGGTGTTTGTGGTGTTGGGCACGGGGCTGTATTTCGCGTTGAAAGCGGGCTTTGCCTATTTTGGCATAGGGGGTGCTGGGATGGCGCAGGCGGCGCTGGCATTGTTGATCGGAGCACTCGCATTCTGGTTCTTGTTCCGCGTTGTTGCGATCGCAGTTTTGCAGTTCTTTGCCGATGAGATCGTCGCAATGGTGGAAATTCGGCATTATCCCGAGACCGCACAGCATGTTCGGGCGCTTCCATTCAGACAGGATCTTGCCAATTCGCTGCGCGGAATTGGACGGGCGCTGGGCTACAATTTACTGGCATTGCCAATTGCGGCTGTGTTGCTGGTGACGGGGGTCGGATCGGCGATCGTCTTTCTGCTGGTCAACGCGGTGCTGCTGGGACGCGAGCTGACCGACATGGCATGGCTGCGCCATGATCCGGTGGACCCACGCGCGAACCCCGTTGGCTTTGGCAGCCGGTTTGCATTGGGCGCAATTATTGCAGGCCTTATGCTCGTCCCGGTTGCAGGGCTGCTGGCTCCTGTTATGGGGGCGGCTGCCGGCACGCACCTTACTCATCAGGCGATGCCGCGCCGGGGCGACAAGATGGGCGAGGAACCAGGAGATGCGGCGTAGCTGCGCTTTAGCGCTGATGGCTTTGGGGCTTGGCGCCTGCTCGACTGGAGCAGAGGATTTTGCCGAGGGTCCCGGCACAGCATCGCGCCCGCCGGTTGTCCTGCCGGGTGCGCAAGATGCACCGCCTGCGCAAACCCTCAATGAACGCGGTCTGGACGCCATTATTGGCAAGGATGCGAACACGGTCTTGTCACGTTTAGGCGCTCCGCGCATCGACCTGACCGAAGGCGATGTGCGAAAGCTGCAATTCGCCAACCAAGCGTGTGTTCTTGACGTGTTTTTCTATCCCAATGGTGCGGCAGCGAGGCGGATTGCAACGCATGTCGAAGCGCGTTTGCGAACCGGCGTGCAGACCGACAGGGCCCAATGCCTGAGTGCGCTTTCAGGATAGATTCCACAAAAGTAACCCGGTTTTAAGCAGTTTTTGCCAAAGTCTCTCCGGTAAAAAGGGGTCTTTGGGCAACATGACTACGCATTTCACCGAACTAGCACAGCGCGCCGCAACCGATGGCGTGATCGATCCGCAAGAATTGCTGGGCCTGCGTCAGCAGGGATGGGGCGATGGCATCATCACACGCGAAGAAGCAGAAGCGATCTTTGCGGTCAACAATGTGCTGAATGAGCGCGACCAAGCTTGGACCGATTTCTTCGTCGAAGCGATTGGCGAGTATGTCCTGAATGGCACTCAGCCGCGCCGTCAATGCAGCGAAACAGAAGCGCAATGGCTGATCGCTCAAGTTGACGCGGATGGCGTGTTGGAAAGCTACACCGAGCTGGAAGCGCTGGTTTCGATTGTCGAGCGAGCTGAGAATGTACCGGATTCGCTTAAGAATTACCTCATCGAACAGGTTGAGCGCGAAGTGCGAACCGGCACTGGACCGACTCGTGATGGAGGCGAATTGTCAGACACCCACATCACATCAGCGGAATGCAAAATCCTGCGTCGTGTGATCTTTGCGAGCGGTGGTTTTGGCCCCGCTGCGGTTAGCCGCTTTGATGCAGAAGCCTTGTTCCGTATTAAAGACGCGACACTGGCTGATTCCAATGCGAGCGAATGGGGAGACCTATTCGTCGATGGTGTTGCCAATTACCTACGCGGATTCGCACTAGGCAATGCGCAATTGAGCCATTCGCGCAAACTTGAACTAGTCAAATTCGTCGAAGACACGCGCCCCAATCATGGCCGCTTCCTTAGCCAAATGGCAAATTCAACGAAGAGCTTCGGCCGCAACATGCGTTGGGCAATGGAAGAGCTGCAAAGTGAAAGCGGCATCCGCACCGATTTTGGAGCCGAAGCGGCGGCAGGCGATCTTGTCACTCAGAACGAGAAGGACTGGCTCGATGCGCAAGTGCAGAGCGACGGGCAAGTTGACGCGTTGGAACAGCGCTTGCTCAGACGGCTTGCTGAACAAGACTAAGGCCCAAAGCTTCAGACCATAAAGCTTTCGCCACAGCCACACGCGCCTTTGGCATTGGGGTTGTTAAATACAAACCCGGCGGTGAAGTCGTCTTCCTGCCAATCCATAGTTGAGCCCACGAGATAGAGCACGCTTGCGCCGTCTATATAGAAGACGCCGCCGGGGGTTTCGATCTTCTCGTCAAACTTGGCTTCTTCGGTGACGTAATCAACCGAATAAGCAAGGCCCGAGCAGCCGCGTCGCGGCGTCGATAGCTTCACCCCAATCGCACCATCGGGCGCTTGGCCCATTAGCTCTGCCACCCGTGCCTCTGCGCCGGGAGTCAGGGTCACGGCTGCGGGACGTTCTTTCAATGCGCTCATTACAGCATCCCCAATTCAAGCCGGGCTTCGTCAGACATCTTTTCCGGCGACCATGGCGGGTCCCACACCAGATTGACCTCCGCATCGCGAATGCCAGGTACAGAAGAAGCGCGCAGCTCCACTTCGCCCGGCATCGTCTCTGCTACAG
>CAZOLE010000190.1:0-4314 GCA_964580445.1 uncultured Porphyrobacter sp. | reverse complement strand
CCTCGCCGTCGTCCCCCTGCTGCTCCCCCTGGAAGAGGTTCTGCGCGCCGAAGCAGATCGTGTGCGCTTCGAAGTTGAAGCCGCAGGTCAGCAAGCGGTGAACGAAGCTGCGAACATCTTGTCGATGGAGCAGATTAGTCTGCAGACAAAGCTCGCTTTGCTCCAAGTGCTGCCTGAAGTGATCAAGGAAAGCGCGAAACCGATGGAGGCGATTGATTCGATCAAAATCGTTCAAGTCGATGGCCTAACGCAAAATGGCTCAGGCGGCGGCAGTGCTGCCAATGATAGTGGCGGCGCAGGCGGCGGCTCGGGAAACTTGGCGAGTGACGCTGTCTCCGCAGCCCTTGCTTATCGCGCACAGGCCCCAGTGCTTGATGGGTTGATGAAAGAGCTGGGTCTTGACGGGTCTTCGCTCGGCACGTTGGTTCAAGCGGCGGCGCAAGAGCCCAAGGCTGAGGATGCGGCTGCCAAGACCTTCCTCACCGATTCAGTTCCGGAATTTGGTGAAGATGACCAGCCGACGGACGAAGCGGCAGAATAATTCACTCCGTATTTACCCTATAACAACACCCTCCCGGGTAGCGCGCTGCTATCCGGGAGATTGTTTTTATGAGTGCGTGGGGATCAGGGCCGTTCGAAAATGACGCGGCGCTGGATTATGTGAGTGAAATTCAATCCATCGAGCACTTGGTGCGCGAAGTACGATTCTTAGATAGCAGTGAAGAAATTAGTGTAGACCAAGCAAGCCGGATCATAGCCGCTGCCGAATGCGTAGCTGCGATGCGCGGTCACCCGCACTCCGATCTGCCTCAGGGTTTGGCCGAACGTCTCACAGATTTCGGCGAGCTCCGAGATGATCTGCATGACAATGCGCGCGATGCGGTTTCGATGGTGATCAGCTCAAGCGAGCTTGGCGACATGTGGGCCGGAACGCCCGATCGCGCAAATTTCAACCGAGCGATCACAGGCTTGATCGACCGCCTCAATCAACCGCTGGGTAAGGCCACAGCCCCGGCGAAGTCTTCTAAAAAGCCGAACCTCAGCCCGTGCTGGATTTGCGGCGAAGAAATGGGCGAGGAGTTCACCTCGATCAGCATCACACTCGATCCAGAGTTAGGTATGAGCCAAGGGGGTAGCGTGCACTTGGCGTGTTTGAACGCAGCGTTGCATCCACGATATCTCATTCAGGACTGGCAATTTGACGATAAAATGCTCGCGCGACTGACCGGCGAATTCTAGCGATGCGTTTGGATAAAACCGCCCTATTTGAGCAGTCTTTCGGCCATTGCGCGCACATCGGCGCCCATATCCTCGCGCTCTAACGCCAGCGCCAAAGTCGCCTCGACAAACCCCACTTTGCTGCCGCAATCATAACGGTTGCCATCGAACGTAACGGCATGAAATGGCTGTGTCCCGATCATCCGCGCCATTGCATCGGTAAGCTGGATTTCGCCGCCTGCCCCTTTGCCTTGCGTCTCAAGCGTGCGCATCACTTCGGGTTGAAGGATATAGCGACCTGAGATGATCTTGTTCGAAGGGGCATCGGCAACGGCTGGCTTCTCGACCAAGCCTTTGACTTGGGTCAGCGCGCCCGACGCTGCGCCCGGATCAATCACGCCGTAGCTCGACACTTCTTCCATCGGCACTTCAAGCACGCTGATCACATTGCCACCTGTTTGCGAATAGGCATCAACCATCTGCTTCATGCAGCCGGTTCCACCCTTCTTCCCAATCATCAGCTCATCGGGCAGGAAGATCGCAAACGGCTCATCGCCGACAATCGCTCGCGCGCACCAGATTGCATGGCCCAGACCCATCGGCACTTGTTGGCGCACGGTGATGATATCGCCTGGCGTCGCGCGGGTGGCTTCCAGCACGTCCATATCTTTGCCGCGCTCGCCCATCGTCGCTTCAAGTTCAAAAGCCATGTCAAAGTGTTCGACAATCGCTGTCTTGCCGCGCCCGGTGACGAAGATCATCTGCTCGATCCCTGCCTCGCGCGCCTCATCAACCGCATATTGGATCAAAGGCCTATCGACGATCGGCAGCAATTCCTTGGGGATGGCTTTGGTCGCAGGCAGGAAGCGCGTCCCTAAACCAGCGACAGGGAAAACAGCTTTCTTGATCGGTTTCGATGTCATCATGGGGTCTCGTTCGCCCAGCTCTTGGAGAATTGCGAAAGTTCGTTTTCCTCGTGCCGCTAGGCCCGCCATGCGTCAATGCCATAAAGATGCTTGGCGCACGGCTGAGTTGCACCGGGCGAGCGATCCGCTAAGGCAAAGATCTATGGACAAACTGATTATCAAAGGCGGGAATCGCCTCTCCGGCACGATCCCGATTTCTGGCGCGAAGAACGCTGCGCTAACGCTGATCCCGTGTGCTTTGCTGACAGAAGAGCCGCTTACATTGCGCAATTTGCCCCGGCTCGCGGATATTGACGGCTTTCAGCATTTGATGGGTCAGTTTGGCGTCACGGTCAGCATCCAGGGCAACAATCGCCCTGAGGATTTTGGCCGGATCGTCACATATCAGGCCGCGCGGGTGACTTCAACAGTCGCGCCATATGATTTGGTGCGCAAGATGCGCGCATCGATCCTTGTGCTTGGGCCTATGCTGGCACGCGCTGGCGAAGCGACCGTCTCAATGCCCGGCGGTTGCGCGATTGGTAACCGTCCGATTGATCTGCATTTGAAAGCGCTCGAAGCGTTCGGCGCAGAGATTGAACTTGCGCAAGGTTACGTCAGAGCCACTGCGCCGGATGGTGGATTGCCCGGCGGCGATTTCGATTTCCCAGTGGTGTCGGTTGGCGCGACGGAGAACGCTTTGATGGCAGCGGTTCTCGCCAACGGCACCAGCCGACTGACCGGCGCTGCGCGCGAACCAGAGATTGTCGACCTGTGCAATCTGCTGACCGCGATGGGCGCGCAGATCGAAGGGATTGGCAGCGCGGACCTGACCATTCACGGAGTTCCGCGACTGAATGGCGCGACCTACAAAGTGATGCCCGACCGGATTGAAGCGGGCTCCTATGCTTGCGCCGCGGCGATTACCGGAGGCGATGTGCGGCTCGAAGGGGCGGATGCTGGCGATATGGTATCTACACTCGCGGCCCTGCGCGCGATTGGTTTGGAGATTGAAGAAGACGCGAAAGGCGTGACCGTCAAAACGAACGGCTCGCTCCAACCCACCGACCTCACCACCGCACCGTTCCCGGGCCTTGCCACCGATATGCAGGCGCAATTGATGAGCCTGCTTTGCAAAGCGGAAGGGGCCAGCGTCCTGAAAGAGACGATCTTCGAAAACCGCTTCATGCACGTGCCCGAACTCGCACGCATGGGCGCGGACATCGCGACAGAGGGGCGCACAGCGGTGGTCAAAGGGCCGGTTGACCTGACCGGTGCCGAAGTGATGGCGACCGACCTTCGCGCGTCGATGAGCCTGGTTATTGCCGCGCTTGCTGCTGAAGGCGAGACCACCGTGCGGCGCATTTATCACCTCGATCGCGGCTATGAACGGCTGGAAGAAAAGCTCCAACTGGTCGGCGCTGATATTGAACGCGTGGATGATTAAGGGAATCGGCCTTTTTGCATGGGCAAGCCTTGGGTTCGCCGTGCCTGCTCATGCGGAATATGTATTCGATGCGGCCGACCTCCCGGAGAGTTTTGCATGCGATGAAGATTGGGACGCGGCGCGTTGCGTGGATGAATCTCGATTTGAAGCTTGGTACGAAAAATACGGCAGCGCTTATCGGTATTGGTTCGGAGAACTGCTGTTCAACACCAACGTATATTTTGCCGAAAAAGCTGAAGCGATCCCCGAGCCTCAATCCTTGGATGCGGAAGCACTAGATCCAGAATATGAAACCCTAGGGCGCGAAACGCCGAATCTGGTTGATGTCACCTACTCTATCGCGCTGCGTCCTTTTAGTGGCTGGGCATTTGCGATTGATGAGAAGGCGCATCTACGTTTGGTTCGCATGCGTGAGGAAGATGAGATCGATCCCAAACTGGCTAAGAAGTTTGAGAATGCGCTTCCGACTTCCTTGGCTGAAACGGCAGAGGCGATCACTATCGGAGCCGCTTGGGAAGAAGCCGATCTGACCCAGTGCAATGGCGCGATTGCGCATTTGCTCGACTTCCCCGCTCAAAAGCCCACAAAGCTTTGGGATGAAGAAGTGCTAAAGTGGGCGCCCGATTACATACCACCAATTGAAACCGACGCTATTTTGGTAACCGCCGATGGCTATGGTGTTTCGGTAAGGGCGCGCGGCATCACAAACCCGATTAAAGTCGATGATGAAGGGCAGCCTTGTGA
>CAZOLE010000189.1:0-4335 GCA_964580445.1 uncultured Porphyrobacter sp. | reverse complement strand
CAAAGATGATGGCCTCGCCCGTTTCGGCCAAACGGCGGGCGGTGCCCTCCATTTGGGTGGCCAATCCAGCGGGGGGCGGGTTCGCGGCTAGCAAATCTTCAACCTGTGAAACGGCGACGCTTAAAGGCACACCAGGCGCGGTGTTTGCCAATACTGAAATCTGGCGAGATCGATCAATCCGTTCTATTTCTGCGGCGCTCTGGTTCACTTCAACCGTGGCAACCGAAGCGAGGTCGACAAGCGTTCCTTGCCCCGTGCGCAATGGCAGTGTTTCGACATCGGAAAGGCTTTGCCGCGCGCTTTCATCAAGGCGGACCCGCACATCATATCGGCGCTCTTGATCGTTGAATGTGCCAGCATCACTGCCCCCGATAAGGGTGCGAGACGCAGCAGCTAGGCTGCGAGCTGAAATTCCCAAATCTGCCGCTCGGTCGCGGTCGACCACAATTTGCAATTCTGGACGCCCACCTTCGAAAGTTGATCGCACATCGACAAAATTGGATTGAGCAGCAAGCTCGCCTGAGAGCAATTGGGCATAGTCGTTGATTGCGGCGGAATCCCGTCCCGTGATGATTAGCTCAATGGCGGTCTGTCCAACACCTGCCCCGGATACCCAAGGAACCTCGCCGATGGCAATTTCGCGTGCGCTTGGCACACTTTCGCCAAGCGCATCGCGGGCAAATGTCATCAGATCATCTTGTGATAGATCTCGGGAGCGTTTGTGCGATAGGCCGACATAGATATCGAGCTCGTGCACCTTCGGGTTGCTGCCGCTGCCTGCGCTTACAAATACGAGGTCAACCTCAGGGTGCTCTCGTAAGGTTTCATCGACCTGCCTTGCAGCTTCCTTCGCGCCCGAAATGCCCGTTCCGAGTGGCAGTTTAACCGTTGTCAGAAATTCGGACCGATCAGTGGTCGACATGAATGTGCTGGGAACTTGGGATGCAAATAGTCCGCCAATAAACACGCTGGCGAGCGCGCCTCCGAGTACCAGATAACGGCGGTCAATCGCCCATCCCACCAACCGTTCGTAGCGTTTGCGCATCCCGACATGGAAATTCTCGATCCTGCCTAGCCAGCCACTCTCGGGATGTTCGGGGCGCAGCAGCCGGGCCGACATGGCTGGTGTCAGCGTGAAGGCGACCAGCATCGACACGCTGACCGAAAAGACGATTGAAAGCCCGTATTGGAAAAAGAACCGCCCAACGATCCCCTCCATAAAGGCGATCGGCACAAATACCGCCAACGTCGCAAATGTCCCGGCCAAGACCGCTAACGCCACGCGTTTGGTTGCCGAGTGCGCCGCCTCGGTGGCGTCAACGCCTTCATCGACATCATTTTGCACTGCCTCGACCACGACAATTGCATCATCGACCAGCAGGCCGATCGCGACCGTCAGCGCCAGCAGAGTGATCATGTTGATGGTAAAATCGAACGCTGCAAAGGCAACAAAGGTGGCAACGATTGAGGTTGGAATGGCGAGCAGCACAATGATCGTCGCACGCCAACTCAGCAGAAACAGGAAGGTCACTGCCACAACCAACAGCACCGCGATAAAGAGGTCGAACAGAACATCGCCAATCGCCTGTTCGATAAATCGCGAGGTGTCACGTGCGATGACAAAGTTCACCCCTTCGGAATCGGTGGCTTCAATGTTCTCGATTTCTGCGCGTATCTGTTCGGCGACGGCGACTGTGTTTTCGCCGCTTTGCTTGCGCACTTCGAGTACCACGCCGAGTTCACCGTCGAGCTGAGCGTAGCTATCTTCGTCTTCGACAGAGTCTTCCACTCGACCGATATCGCCAATGCGCACCGTTTGCCCATTGGGCCGATAGGCTACCGGGATCGCCGCAAACTCCGCCGCATTTGTCGCCTCGGCCAATGTGCGAATACCGAACTGCCGGGTCCGGCCATCGGTTACCAGCCGCCCGCCCGGCAGCTCTGCGTTCTCGCGCTGGATCGCGGACAGCACATCATCCGCTGTCACTCCGCGCGCTCGCATTGCTGATGCATCAAGCCATATGCGCATCTCGCGCTCGCGCCCACCGACCAGCTCAACCGAACCGACACCGGGAACCCGCTGCAAACGCTCTTTGACCCCTTCATCGGCGAATGTGGTTAGATCACGGATCGGCAAGTCGCCGGAAAGGAGCACCGAAAGGATCGGTGCTGCATCAGGATCAACTTTTTCGATCACCGGTGGCTCAGCATCAGCGGGCAGGTCCCCTCCCAGCCGGGATATCTTGTCGCGAACTTCCTGCGCTTTCAGGTCTGCGTCTTCCTCAAGCTCGAACTCCAGATTGACGATGCTGACACCTTCGGCGCTGATGGATCGCATCTTTTTGAGGCCGGATATGGTGTTGAGCTGCTCCTCAATAATATCGGTGACTTCAGTCTCGACTGTTCCCGGAGAAGCACCGGGCAGAGTGGTGGTAACGGATACGTAGGGAAACTCGACCTCAGGGAAGAGATCAACGCCAAGACGGCCAAAAGAGACAATGCCAAGCACGACAAGCGATGCAATCAGCATCGTCGCAAAGACCGGTCGCCGGATTGATACGTCGGCTAACCACATATTAGGTTTCGCTTGGCGTGCGGCGCGGCTTGACTGGAGCGCCTACACGCAATGTGGCCGGAGGATTGAGTATGACCTCGTCTCCCTCGTTCAACCCCGACTGGACGCGAACTCTGTCAAGATCGATACTCTCGTAGGTTACCTCGCGGCGCTGCGCCTTGCCGTCTTCGACCACCAATACAATAGCGGATGCATTGTCGCCTTGAATGGCGGTGCCCGGCAGGATGATCGCCGGTTCGGGAGAAACTTCAATCAAAGCACGTGCGGCCAACCCCGAGCTAATCCGATAATTCGGGTTGCTGATCGGAAGCCGCAGTTCAACCATTCGGCTTTCCGGATCGACGCGGTCATTAATGATGTAAACGATGCTATCGAACGGCTCATCGAACCCTTCGATAAACACGCGAGCGGGCATATTGCGACGGAAGGAATCCACATATTCCTGCGGGGCATTTACGATAGCCGCGACAGTCCCAATCTCCTGCAATTCAAGCGCTGCGGATTGCCCGCCCGTCGAAAACCGGTTGTTGAGATAAACGCCCTCATCGACCAATCTTGCCGTTACAACGCCGTCATAAGGTGCGCGCGTGATCGTATCACTGAGCGCCTGCTTTGCGGTCCCAAGAACGGCCTCGGCTTGGGCCATCTGCGCACGGGCAACGGCCAACTCGGTTTCGGCAGCGTCGACTTGCGCTTTTGAAACGAAACCCTGGGGGCCAGCGCGATCACGCGTTCATATCGGCGCTCTGCCTCAATCGCTTGTGCGTCGGTTAGATCAACTGCCGCCTGAGCTTCTGCGACGCGCCTTTGGTAATCAGCCTGACGAATTCGGAAGAGCGGCTGCCCGCGTGTTACCCGGTCGCCGACTTTGACGAATATCCGTTCGACAGGCCCTTCGGCCAAGGCACCAATTGCGCTGCGCTGCTTTGCCGCGATGGTGCCGAATGCCTTTACCGGCTCTGCCAAGAGTTCAGGCTTTACGATGATCGTTTCGACTTGGCGTAGTTCTAATTGCGCCGGTTCGGTCGCATCGACAGTTTCCGAGTTGTCCGAACACGCTGCCAGAGCGAGCGCGCAAATGGCGAGCCAAGACAGGGCTCCGCGCCTCAGCATGTATAGGCACCCCGGCCACTTGCTACGAGCTTGCCCTCAGGGCCAGTAATGTTTGTCTCTGCAACGGATATCTGCCGCCCAATCTTCACAATGCGCCCCGTCGCCGTGAGCGGCCCTGATGTGGCAGGACGATGATAATCGACCCTTAGATCGGCGGTCGCTTTGACCATCGTCCCCATCGCAAGGAGTGTGTAAAGTCCGGTAAGATCGATAAGAGCCGCCAGAACGCCCCCGTGAGCAGCGCCTAACATGGGGTTGGAAACAATCTCATTGCGCCATGGCATTAGGAGCTGAAGCTGATCGGCTGAATGCGACTTGATCTCGACGCCCAGCCATTGGTGGAAGGGCGCGATGCGCAACATCTCTTCCAGCTGTTCGCGCTCGATAAGGGCTGGCTCCTTGGTCATGTAGCCTTTTCCGTCGTGCCATGATGGCGTTTGAGAAAGCCGACAATCGCCGCCGAAAATGCATCGTTGGAATCCCCGACCACCATGTGCGTTGCACCGGCAATGTCTGTGTATTCGGCATGGGGAACCATTTTTCTTAGGTGCGTGACTGACTCCTCAGAGACGAGGTCGCTCGATCCCCCGCGAACGAGATGCAGCGGGAGCGACAGATTCGCCGCCGCCTTGCTCAACCCTTCAAAC
>CAZOLE010000188.1:0-4359 GCA_964580445.1 uncultured Porphyrobacter sp. | reverse complement strand
GTTCAAACAGGGAAACTTGACATTCTTTGTGCGAAAAAGTCACAAACGCAGAATGGCACGTTCGTTACCCCCATTGAACGCCTTACGCGCCTTCGAGGCGGCCGGGCGTCACCAAAGCTTTAGCCGGGCGGCGGAAGAGTTGAATGTAAGCCATTCGGCCATTTCGCGACATGTGCGCGGGCTTGAAGACAGGCTTGGCACTCAATTGTTTCGCGATGCGGCACCTGGGGTGGCTTTGACATCTGAGGGGCAGGCGTATCTGGCGCGCATTAGCCCAGCCTTGGACGATATCTCGGAAGCGACGGAAGAGGTGGGGGAGGCCCCGGCAGGGCGCGTTCTGATCAACGCGGATACGCTATTTGCGCAACAAATCCTGATGCCGAACATTGGGACGTTTTGGAATGCTAACCCAGATATCGAATTGCGCATTGTCGCGTCCCACACGCTTGCCGATTTGAATCGATACGAGGCTGACTTTGCCATTCGGTTTTCCCGAGACAGCACTATAGGGCTTCCTGCTGACTTGTTGTGTGAGGCGCCATTATTTCCCTATGCCACGCCGGGCTATTTTGACTCCACTCCTTCAACTCAGGACATTCTGGCGGCCAGACGGGTGCAGGATAGACCGCCCGAAGTGTGGCGACGTTGGGCGGTCGCTGCAGGGACTGTCGTCGACGAACTTGAAATCGCATCGTGGCGATTGCGCGCGCCCTTGGCGTTGAACGCGGCCTGTTCAGGTGCGGCGGTGTATTTAGGATCAGCCGATTGCGTGAATGATCTGTGTAGGGAAGGGCGGTTGCAACGCCTATCACCTCATGCGTTGCAAGAAGGCGCGTTTTACATCGTGACCAAGGAAACACGATTGCGCAGTAAGGCTTTGCGCATCGTGCGCAACTGGGTTCTTGATATCACTGCGCCATTGCGGGTCGAACGGTTCTGGGAGTTTGATCAACCAATTGGTTGAATATCCATTTTTGCACTTTTCAGCGGTCTGAGCGATTTGGTGGCGATCCTCATTGAAATGGCGATTGTAAATAATCTATATAAATCAATGCTATAGGGCGCGAACGCCTGCGTCATTCAATGCGTTGACTCATTGCCCACCTCACAATAGCAAGGCGACAACGGACAGGCAGGGACATCCACGCTTGGCAAACCCGCAAGATAAGGCGCGACTCGAGGCTTTGGAGGCCAAGATAAGCGCAGCGAAGGCGGCTCAAGCTCCGAAGCCCCGCGCAGACGAACACTATTCTCAGGCTCAATTGGCCTGGCGCATGGTGGTCGAGCTGGTCGCGGGTTTGGGGTTAGGGTTCGGCATCGGCTTTGGGCTTGACTACGCATTGGGAACATCGCCCTGGCTGATGATAATTTTTATTTTTCTGGGCTTCGCGGCCGGCGTCCAAACGATGATGCGCTCGGCGAAGGAAATCCAGGAAAAGCAGATTGCGGCAAATGCTGCAGAAGACGGAGAGAGCGACGATGGCGGATAATGCGCACGGTGCAGAGGGCGGCGGACTAGAATTCCACCCAATGGATCAGTTCAACGTCAAAGCTTTGTTTGGCGATAACATCGGAATGTTCACCATCACCAACGTCACCATGTGGCTGGCTTTGGCCGTGGTCGCGGTCATCGCGTTGATGGTTCTGGGCACGTCCAAGCGCGAAGTTATTCCGGGCCGGTCACAATCGATTGCCGAACTTGCCTATGGTTTCGTCTATAAGATGGTCGAAGACGTCACAGGCAAAGACGGCATCAAGTACTTTCCATACATCATGACACTGTTCATGTTCATCATCTGCGCCAACATGCTTGGGCTTTTGCCATTTTCCTTTACCACGACGTCGCATATTGCGGTGACGGCGGTTCTTGGCTTTGGCGTGTTCTTCGCCGTAACGATCCTTGGGTTCGTCAAAAACGGCGCAAGCTTTCTCAGCCTGTTTTGGGTGTCATCTGCACCTTTGGCGCTGCGCCCGATCTTGGCGCTGATCGAATTGATTTCTTACTTTGTGCGTCCAGTCAGCCACTCCATTCGTTTGGCGGGCAACATGATGGCTGGTCACGCTGTTCTGAAAGTGTTCGCTGGCTTCGCACAGGTTGCAGCCATTGCACCCATCGCTATTCTTGGGGTCGTCGCGATCTATGCGCTTGAGCTTCTTGTGAGCTTTATTCAGGCGTATGTTTTCACGATCCTCACATGCGTATATCTTAAGGACGCATTGCACCCGCATCACTAAATCACGGCGGGTCGCAAGCCCGCCTTTCAATACCAACTTCCAATCGTAAGGAGATACACACATGGAAGGTGAACTCGCACACATCGGCGCAGGCCTCGCAGCAATCGGTTCCGGCGCAGCCGCTATCGGTGTTGGACACGTCGCAGGCAACTTCCTTGCCGGCGCATTGCGCAACCCATCAGCCGCCGCTGGTCAAACAGCGACATTGTTTATCGGCATCGCCTTCGCAGAAGCTTTGGGGATCTTCTCATTCCTCGTCGCTTTGCTGCTGATGTTCGCCGTCTAAGGCATTCGCGACTGACGACCTCCTTACAATGGGGCGGTGCTTGCCATCGCCCCGGTAGGGCCCCGAAGACGCGAAGGAGACCGAGATGGCCACCGATACAAATAGCACTGCCGAGGCCGCTGCGCCCGGTATGCCGCAACTGGATTTTTCGACATTTGGTAACCAGATATTCTGGCTGCTTGTCGCGCTGGTTGCGATCTACTTCGTGCTGTCGCGTGTGGCATTGCCACGGATCGCGGCAATCCTGGCCGAACGCTCAGGAACGATAACAAATGACCTTGCTGCGGCAGAAGATCTGAAAGCCAAAGCAATCGAGGCTGAACAAGCCTATGAAAAGGCGCTGGCGGATGCCCGTGCCGAAGCACAAAACATTGCCACAGCAACACGTGACGAAATTCAGGCTGAACTGGATGTCGCGATTGCCAAGGCGGATGCAGAGATTGCTGCGAAAGCAGCCGAAAGCGAAAGCGCGATTTCAGAGATCCGGGCAGGTGCCGTTGACGCCGTGAAAGCGGTTGCCAAAGACACTGCCGGTGAAATCATCGCTGCTTTGGGTGGCAAAGCGGATGCAAAAGCGGTGACCGCTGCTGTGACTGCTCGGATGAAAGGATAAAGACTATGAATAAGTCTCTCCTGACCTTTACAGCTGCGTTGTCCATTGGTGCACAACCGGTGTTCGCGGCCTCGGGTCCATTCTTCTCGCTTGCCAACACAGACTTTATTGTTTTGGTATCGTTCATCGTTTTCATCGGTGTTCTGATCTATTTCAAAGTTCCGGGCATGCTTGGCAAAGTGTTGGATGACCGCGCAGCGGGTATCCAATCTGAGCTGGACGAAGCCAAAGCGTTGAAAGAAGAAGCTCAAGCGCTTTTGGCGAGCTATGAACGCAAGCAGGCCGACGTACAGGCGCAAGCGGATCGCATCGTGGCGCAAGCCAAAGCCGATGCAGAAGCGGCTGCGGAACAAGCTAAGGCTGATTTGTCGGTGTCTATCTCACGTCGTATGACTGCTGCGGTTGAACAGATTACGTCTGCAGAAGCTTCAGCTGTGAAAGAGGTGCGTGACCAAGCGTCCATCGTTGCCATTGCAGCGGCACGTGACGTTATTGCCAAGCAGCTGACTGCGAAAGACACAAATGCGCTGATCGACTCGGCGATTGCGGATGTCGAAGCCAAGCTGCACTAACGCGGTTCAATGATATTGAATTAAAGAACCCGGCCAATGTGCCGGGTTTTTTTTATGTCAGGCTGCGTCGCCACAAGACCAATGCCCAAATGGTCAGAACCACTTCGACGGCGAAAGTCCAGTGCAGCACAAAGGACATCACCCACCATGGTTGGGTCGCGGGCACGGTGACCAACGGATGGGCGAATGTGCTGAACGGCCACAACCACGTGACTTGCCCGACAATGGAATCCAACCCCATGTGCAGCAGACCACCCAGTCCAACGGCGATTGCGACCCGGCCTAGTTTTTGGGACCGAAACAACAATCCGATCACCAAGACGGTGAGCCAAACGGCTGGTTTATGCGTCAGGTAATTGTGGTGATGGGTTTGCCGGTTATCGATCAAATAGAACCAGATCATATCCACATCAGGAAGAATGGAACCGATCAGAAACGCAAGGCGCTCTGATTTGGTGGTCTTGTGCGATGTCAAACGTGCAACGACATAGGCCGCTGGCAGATGCCCGATAAACATCAGTCCGCGCGCTCGTGATCCAATCGTTGGCGGGCGATGTCTTCGTCGCGTTCCGCTTTCTGTTGGTCCCGCAATGCGCGTTCCACGTAATCTAGATGCGCTTCAACTGCGGACCGCGCTGCATCTGGTTCACGCG
>CAZOLE010000187.1:0-4365 GCA_964580445.1 uncultured Porphyrobacter sp. | reverse complement strand
AAGCGCGGGCCGGCGCAGAGGAGCGTTCGTGCGCGAGGGTCCAGGCCTTGATCTCTGAAGGCGCGGTTGTGGTAAGGGGCGAGTTAGCAATCAGCACTTCTGCAAAAGTCGCATCCGGCGCGACCTTTGCTATCACCCAACCCCCAGCCATCGAACCCGAAGCAAAACCGCAGGATATTGCACTCGAAGTTGCGTTCGAGGACGAACATTTGATCGTGGTCAACAAGCCTGCTGGCATGGTGGTTCATCCTGCAGCGGGCAATCAAGACGGTACATTGGTCAACGCGCTGCTGCATCATTGCGGAGGCTCGCTTTCAGGAATTGGAGGGGTCGCACGCCCCGGCATCGTCCACCGGATTGACAAAGACACATCTGGCCTGCTCGTCGTGGCGAAATCCGACGCCGCGCATGAAGGGCTCGCTGCGCAATTCGCCGCACACACGGTTCACCGGCGCTATCTTGCGGTTTGCGGCGGCCACCCCAGCCCAACAAATGGCACAATCGAAGGCCGGATAGGGCGCTCTGACTCCAATCGAAAGAAAATGGCTGTTCTGGAAAAGAAATCCTCGCGCGGTAAACACGCCATTACGCACTATACCCTTCTCGACCGACTGGCACATTGTGCGCTAATTGAGTGTCGGCTCGAAACCGGCCGGACGCATCAAGTGCGTGTTCACTGCGCGTCAATCGGCCATTCGCTATTAGGAGATCCACTCTACGGCACGGCTCCGAAGCCTTTGAAGCCTCTGCTCACGCAGCTTAGTTTTGCCCGGCAAGCGCTTCACGCGGCCGAATTGGGCTTCAACCACCCCGTGACAGGCGAAAAAGCCCATTTCGAAGCAACCCTGCCGCCCGATATGCGGGAACTAATCGACGAACTTAGGCATTGAAATCGATGAACGGCGCAGCCAAATGCGTAATTCTCGCGTATATGTAACCACGTGGCCGAAAAAATCGGATGCCCATCAGGGGTCCGGCATCAGCGGTCGACACTAGAAAGGTTAGGAACATAGTGAGTAACACAAAGACCAAATCGGTCCCTGCCCTTGGCGGCGAGCAAAGCCTCAACCGCTATTTGTCAGAGATCAAGAAATACCCCGTACTGACCGCTGAGCAGGAATACATGCTCGCCAAGCGCTATCAGGCACACGAAGACCCCGAAGCAGCCTCGCAATTGGTGTCCAGCCACTTGCGGCTCGTGGCCAAGATCGCGATGGGTTATCGCGGCTATGGCCTGCCGGTCTCCGACCTGATTTCCGAAGGCAATGTCGGTTTGATGCAGGGCGTCAAGAAATTCGAACCCGATCGCGGTTTCCGCCTCGCGACTTACGCGATGTGGTGGATCAAAGCCTCGATGCAGGAATTCATCCTGCGCAGCTGGTCGCTCGTCAAAATGGGCACCACGGCGGCTCAGAAAAAACTGTTCTTCAACCTTCGCCGGATGAAGAAGCAGCTCGAAGCCTACGAAGACACCGACCTCTCGCCAGAGGACGTGACGAAGATTGCAACCGACTTGGGCGTGCCCGAGCAGGAAGTGGTCAATATGAACCGTCGGATGATGATGGGCGGCGATGGCTCGCTCAACACACCGATGCGCAATGGCGAAGACGGGTCTGGCGAATGGCAGGATTGGCTGACCGATGATCGTCCTTTGCAGGATGAAACGGTGGCCGAAGCTGAAGAAGCGCATGTGCGTCATGAAATGCTGGTTGAAGCGATGGACTCGCTCAATGAGCGTGAGCAGCACATCCTGACCGAGCGGCGTCTAACCGAGAAACCGCAGACACTCGAAGAGTTGTCTCAGGTTTACGAAGTCAGTCGCGAACGCATCCGTCAGATCGAAGTACGCGCTTTTGAGAAACTGCAAAAAGCGATGCAGCGGATTGCGGGTGAGCGACTGCTGCCGGGAATCGCTTGATTATTTGAATTCGCATTTTGCGGGGCAAACCGGCTAAATGAACAACAAAGCCCTCTATGGAGTAATCCAGAGAGGGTTTTGTTTTGCGGCTCGCAAAAGCTCGCGCTAATCTCCTCACCATGGTCCTTTCCCTCGCCCGTATCCTAGCCAAGTTGATCCTATGGTTTGTAGGCATCACGCTCGCGCTTGTGATCGTGTTCAAGTTTGTGCCGATCCCCGTCACCGTGACCATGATGATGGATGAGAATGGGGCGACCCGTGACTGGGAAGCTGTCGAAAATATCGACCCCAACCTGGTCGCTGCGGTCATCGCTGCGGAAGACGCAAAGTTCTGCGCGCATTCCGGGTTCGACACCGAAGCGATTGAGAAGGCGATTGAAAACAATGCTGCTGGCAAACGCATTCGCGGCGGCTCCACCATCACACAGCAGACCGCCAAGAACGTCTTTCTGTGGCAAGGCGGCGGTTACTTCCGGAAAGGCTTGGAGGCGTGGTTCGCGTTCTGGATTGAGATGATCTGGGGCAAGGAACGGATCATGGAAGTCTACCTCAACGTCGCAGAGACCGGCATTGGCACTTACGGCGCAGAGGCGGGATCTCAGCGTTATTTCGGCAAGTCAGCCGCCTTTATGACCCCGGACGAGGCCAGCCGCATGGCCGCCGCCTTACCACTTCCCAAGAAACGCTCGGTCAAAAACCCCAGCGGCTGGCTCGCGCGCCAAGGTCGGCGCATCGAGGCGGGGATCAAAACGGTCAAAGCCGACGGTCTCGATTCCTGCGTCTACCAATAGCGCTCGATCACGCGGACGCACTCCACCCAGCCGCATTCTGTTGCACTTCGCGCAAGGATTGACGAGCGCGTGGTCCCCGGCCATTTGGCGACTGTGGATGAGGCAAACACCGTGCGAGTTTCAACTAGCCCTTTGCAGGTGGCGGCTAGCTTTGCCCGGGTGGAGCGCACCCACTGATGGCTGTTCATCCGTCTCCTGCAACCAAAGAAGCACGCATAGCGCTTCGCGCCGCGATGGTGCGGCTGGCGGAGGGAGACAATTCGGCGCTGGAAGAGATTTACTCTGCAACGCGCGTGAAGCTGTTTGGCATTTGCTTGCGTATCTTAGGCGATCAGAAAGAAGCAGAAGACGCGTTGCAGGACGTTTACATCAACCTTTGGCAAAGAGCCGACCGGTTTGACCCGGAGCGCGCGAGCCCGATTGCGTGGCTGGCGACCTTTGCGCGCAACCGTGCAATTGACCGCTTGCGCACTGGCAAAGTGCGCGGAGGAGCTGTGCCAGTTGAGGAAGCTGCGCCCCTGCCGGACGAAGCGCCGCTGGCTGATGCGCTGCTGGTCGATGCGGAGCAATCGGCGCAAATTCACAAATGCCTCAGCACGCTGGACGAAAGTGTGCAGGGCCATATCCGCTCCGCCTTCTTTGACGGCAGCACCTATACGCAATTGGCCGAAGCGGCAGAAGTGCCGCTGGGCACGATGAAGAGCTGGATTCGCCGTGGTCTGATGAAGCTGCGCGCCTGTCTTGAAGCGAGTGAGCAATCATGAGTGACGAGAAAGACATCGAGCGCGACGATCCGACAATCGCGGCGGAGTTCTCACTTGGCCTGCTTGAGGGCGAAGAACTGCTTACGGCGCGCGGGAAGCTGGCGACGGATGAAGACTTTGGCTGGCATAAGGATTGGTGGGACGACCGGTTTGTGCCTTTGTCAGACGGTGTCGCAGGCGCAGAGCCGAGCGCCGAGGTCTGGCAACGCATCGAAGACGCCATTGCGGCACAATCCGGCGGAGATGTTGTGGCTGGCCCAACCGCCGCCCGCGCTGCGAATGATGATGGCGTGATTTCAGACCTTAAAACCCGCCTTCGGCGCTGGCAGTGGACCACCGGGATTACGTCCGCTGCGGCGGCTGTCGCGCTGGCGGTGATGGTGTTTGCACCCGGCGCCTCCCCTGTCCCCGATGAGCAGCAGCCTTTGTTGGCGGCCAATGATCCGTTGATGGCGACCGTGCCGATTGGCGACACCGGCTTGCGGCTCGACGTTACCTATATGCCGGAAAGCGAGCTGATGATGGTTACCGCGATTGGCCTGACCGCCGATGGCGTGCACGATCACGAATTGTGGTTGGTGCCAGTACAAGGCGATTTGCAGTCGCTAGGCGTTGTCACACCGGGCGAGGTCGTCAGCGTAAACCTTCCAGAAGACATCGCCCGCAATATCTTGGACGGCTCAGAAGTTCTGCTGACGCGCGAGCCGTTGGGCGGAAAACCTGTCGATCAGGATGCCGGTCCGGTAGTCGCACAAGGCGCGTTTCAGGAAGTCTGATTTCGGCTCTTACTGCGACAGTTTTTGCACGCATAGAGTGCGGGCAATCGCATAAATAGATATATCAAATCAAAGACTTAAAAATAAATCCATCGCCATCCGCATCCGTGTTGGAG
>CAZOLE010000186.1:0-4416 GCA_964580445.1 uncultured Porphyrobacter sp. | reverse complement strand
GAGGGACGAAAAACAGTCTTGTTCTTGTCGTCCCCGCTCATTTCTTCTGCTTAACCGCCCACAATTCGAGTTTAAGCTCTGGCCAATCGTCGGCGACAAAAAGGCCAAGACCCGGCGCATCATATACCTCGGCCCAGTCCGCTGCCCCGCGATCCAGCTCAAAGTAAACATAGCCGGGTAGCACATGAAGCTGTGTCGGCGGCGTCGTGGTATGGCGCAGCCCGATCCCTGAGAGTAGCTGGTTCGAGACCAGATCGCGCATCTTAGTATTCGGACCGATCTTACAGACCGCTGGGAACCGTTTGCGGATATCCTCCATCGATTTGGTTTTATCAGCCACCGCAAGATAGATGTAGCTTTGCTTGAGCAGCGAGCGGTTTTTGATGACATGCATATACGAGCCGGGGCCGCGCGCATCGAGTTCAAGCGGCTCGACCGAACGGTCAAACTCACCGGAAAGCAGCGTTTGGAGCAGATCAATAACGGGGTCAAAGCACCCGGCTAAGTCTTCATGATTATATTGGGGCAATGCCGGCGGACGGCGTTCTTTGCGCGTCAGGGTCGAAACTTCGCCGGCCATCCCAAGTAAGTTCTCAAAAAAGCGCTCTGGATGGATCGAAGGCATGGCCGCCAAGTGCTTCAGAATTTCAGTCCAGCGGTTGAGCGTTTGGAGCAAAAGGAACGCCCGGTACGTATCCTGCCCGCCCTCAATGGTCTCAGCCGCTCGCAAGGCAAGTTCGCCAAGCATTTGCTCGGCGCGGCCAATTAAGTCCGACAGGTTGCTGCGAAGCCGCGAGGCGCGCAGGTCCAAGGAAGGGACAATATAGCGATCATCAAAGACGAGTTTCTTGCCAGAAACTTCGCGGATATGCGCCGCACCCAGCAACAACCGACCATCAATCTGATCGGGTGTCATACCAAAACGCAAATTTGGCGATCCGGTTTCAATCCCTTCAATTGCACGATCGCTCGAGAAATTATCGCTGACCTGCGTTTCATCGACCTGAAAGCGTGCATCGAGCGACTTGGTATCGCTTTCTGCGAATTCAGTCGCGCCCGATTGGCGCGGGGGTAATGTCACATAGACGGTCGCATCGCGTGCTTGACCGCTAACCACTATCGGCTCAGGCGGAGCCATGTCGCCAGGGATCGAAAAGGGCGTGCCATCTGGCATGATCCCTTTCGCCGCTTTGATCGCGAACTGCCCTAGCTCAGCAAGCCCGGCATCAATCTCAATTTCAGAAAAGCCCCAAGAAAAAGGCATCGCCCAATCGTGGCGCGCCGCCACGAAAGATTCAATAAACCGATCTTGCGCCTGAAAGTGCTGCGGGCGCAGAAACATCCCTTCGCGCCAAGCAACACGATTCCGGTCGGTCATACCTTGCCCCCCTTTGCCGTACCAACTAAGCATAGCGAGCGAGGGAGATAAAGCACGCTATTTGCCCTCGGACGATTTTTTCTTTCGCTGAACAGGCTTTGGGGACTGTGTGAGTGGAGCGAGAAACAACCTCTTTCGATCCCAAAACGTGGATTGACCCTAAACCGACTCCCGCAAGGGAGGCGGCGGAGACGGGTGAACACACCGGGGATATGCCCGATATCAAAGGCGGCGGAGGCGAAACCGGCGGCTCCAACAGAGTTAACCCCATGTGGTTTGGCGCACCTGTTGGTGTGCTGGCGCTCGCGGGCCTCGCTTGGTTTTTCTGGCCCAGCTCTGTGCCAGAACCGACTCCCGATGCGCCAACTTCGGCTGCGCCCTCCGTCCAAGCCACGCAAGCTGCAGCGCCTGCCAGCAATGGTTCGATGCGAATCATCCAAGTTTCCGGCTTTCAGGATCTGGGCACTTCTCTCGAAGCTATGGGCCTTTCCAACCAAGAAGCCTTCTCGATTGCGCAAGAAGCGATAGCGGCGTTGGGGACCGAAGGGGACATGCGTGTTTCGGTTGAATTGTCCGGCAATGCTGAAAAACTGAGTGTTGCGACATTGGTCGCTGAAATGGCTAGCGGGAACACTGTCAAACTGACGCGGCAAGAAGACGGCACCTTCTCGCGTGAGACTGTGCTCGACGCGGCTAAACCGCGTGTCCGGATGGCGAGCGGAACCATCAACCAGAATACCTTCTACGCATCTGTTGTCGAAGCTGGAGTTCCGGACAGTCTGGCCACCGATTTCGCCAAAGCCTTCTCGTTCGACTTCGACTTTCAACGCGACGTTCAGATCGGTGATACGTTCTCCGCTGCTTGGGAAGAGACCGTCACCGAAAGTGGGCGATCGATCGCGGCACCAAAACTGCTCTATGTAAAGCTGACTGCGGCGGGCAAGACCCGCGCATACTACGCCTTCACTCCGCCGGATGAGACAGAGCTGCGCTTCTTTGATGAAAGCGGTCAAGGCAATGAGCGCGGATTGATGCGGACCCCAGTCGATGGCGCGCGCATTACTTCCAAATACGGTTATCGCACGCACCCCATTTCGCGCCGCCAGAAAAAGCACAATGGCGTCGACTTTGCTGCGCCCACTGGTACACCGATCTACGCCTCTGGCGAAGCGACGGTGTTGTTCCGCGCGCGCGCTGGTGGTGCTGGCAATCTGATCAAGCTCGACCATGGTGAAGGGATGCAGACCTGGTACATGCACCTCAACCGATTTGCCGATGACTTGGTGCAAGGTGAACCGGTCCGCCAAGGCCAAATCATTGGTTATGTCGGATCTACGGGGGCATCTACTGGTCCGCACTTGCATTATGAAATCCGGTTGAACGGTGTTCCCACTGACCCGCTGACCTATGAAACCAGCGAAATCGAAGCACTGGAAGGCGCGGCCTTGCGGATGTTCCAAACTCGCCGTGACACAACCAAAGCGGGGAAGAAGAGCGGCAGTTGAAGTCAGCATCTCAGGCGTCTGCCTGCGCAACTGGCGCGGCCTGCGACGACACCAGCCCTTCGTTCCAACCATAGCGCCGCCGCCCCTGAGCGCCTAAATCTGCGATGACATTGTCGATTTTCTCAAAGAATGGCGCGACTTCATCGGCCTCACCTTGCTCAGCAAAGGTAACGAAGACACGCGGGTCCCAAAATCGGAAAAGCACCACATCGCCTTCCGGCAATCGCGCGGTCGTGAACTTGCGCAAATGACGTCTCAGCGCGGCGAAATCGAGTGAGGACTGACACACGATACCCCAGAAATTGCCGGGCTCGTGCTGACGCCAAAGATCAGGCAGTCGCTCCCCTTCGGCGAGCGCGACAAGGTAGGGCAAGGTTGCGCGTGTCTCTTCGGGGTAATCATCTTCATACAAGCATTTGTGCTCGGCGGTCTCGCAAATCAAAGGATAAAGCCGAGGATCTGCAGCGCAATCGACAATTACATACCACCCCTGCACGACCAGCTCCTAAGCTTCGCAAAGCCGACAGAACGGTTTGGCTTCCTTGTGCGCGGCAATCATCGCTTTACCTTGCAGGTCGGGGGCGGAAAACGGCACCTTGTTCAGCATTCCAGCGCCAGCTGCGCCCATCCCTGCGCCTGCATTTGCACCATCACCAATCAGAACGGTGGGAGCGCCGGAAACGATGATTCCTCCATGGGCGGTCGTATCTCCTATGCGGGCAGCAGGAAGACCGCCCACATGCACCGTAACAGAGCCTTTCACGATCACATCGGGCGGCCCTACGCAAACACACGTGTCAGTAATGCGCGCTTGCGGCATAAAACAGGTGAGCACGTTTGGCTGACCTTTGACCACTGGCCCGCCAACATGTGGGACCGGCCCTGGACTGACCATCGGGCAAGTGTGCATGTCGGTAATGCGAGCGGCGGGAGGCATCCTGTCGGTTATCCTTTCTTATCGCGCGGCGACTTGCGGGATGCTGGCGGAATCAAGCATCTTGTTGTCGGTGTCACCGACAACAAAGAAGCTGCCCCAGAAATAAGGGTGCGATGAGGCCGCTTCGCCGATCAACTGCTTCTGCGCGACATTCAGCGCGGTTGCGATATCCTGATCTTTACCAGCGCGGTAGAATTCACGCATGAAAGCAGCGCTCTCGCCGGTGTTGGGGGTCTCCCAATAGGTCGCGAGCACAGCGCGCGCTTCGGCGGCAAAAAATGCGCGAACCATGCCTTCTAACGTTGAACCAGGCTGGGCATCGCCATTGCGGCGCGCTTGGCGTTCACCGATGGCCGAGGCCGTCTGGCAAGCGGACAGCACCACCAAATTGGCATCGAGCCGCAATTGCGCAATTTCCTCAATATCCAACAGTAGGTCTGACCCGCCACCGTTCACCGGTGATGTTAGCAAAGCCGCCGGAGATTCAGGGCATCCAAACTGCCCTTCGGTCAGGCCATGCGTGGCAAAGTGCAGAACTTTGTACTCCGACAACTCACCGCCTTCTGTTCCTTGGTTGAGCACTGCTTGATCGGAGA
>CAZOLE010000185.1:0-4472 GCA_964580445.1 uncultured Porphyrobacter sp. | reverse complement strand
TCCCGATACTGGTCATCCGGGTCGCAGAAGATAACCAGCTCCGGTTTGAGCTTTTGAAAACGACGATTCGCTCCAACAAGTTTGGACACAGTGGTCACACAAAATTCGGCTGGAACGCTGCCCCCACCCTAGAGAAAAACTGTTGGGCCTTTCCTTGCGTAATGGCCAAAGTGTGTCTGGCGCAAGGGCTAAGTGGGTGGATTGTACAAACCCGACACTAATTTCACCAGATACTAGTTTTCGGGCTAAACGAGTCGCGAATAATCCACAGCGGCAGAAACGAACCCGGCAAAAAGAGGATGTGGATCAAACGGCCTGGACTTCAATTCAGGATGAAATTGCACTCCGACGAACCAAGGATGATCTGGCCGCTCAACGATCTCTGGCAACAATCCATCAGGAGACATTCCTGCAAAAACGAGCCCGTCTTTCTCCAAAGGTTCGATATAGGCACTGTTGACCTCATAGCGATGGCGATGCCGTTCTGAAATCGACTCAGCGCCTCCATAAATTCGAGACGTGTGACTGTTTCCGGCCAGCTTCGCCTCATAGGCACCAAGACGCATTGTTCCGCCAAGATCGCCACCATCTTCGCGTTGCTGTATCCCGTCTTCGCTCATCCATTCTGTGATGATACCAACAACAGGTTGCTCGGTTGAACCGAATTCGGTCGAGGAAGCACTCTCGAAGCCAGCTGATCGTGCGCTCTCAACGCAGGCCATTTGCATGCCTAGGCAAATACCAAAGAAGGGCACATTGCGCTGCCTCGCAAAGCGGACGCTCTCAATTTTGCCTTCGCTGCCGCGTTCCCCGAACCCGCCGGGCACAAGGATACCGTGCAAAGGTTCAAGTTCGGAAATAATCTCGCTGTCTTCGCCTTCGAATATCTCCGCATCGATCCAACGGATATTCACCTTAACGCGATTGGCCATACCACCATGGATCAGCGCTTCGTTGAGGCTCTTATAAGCATCCTGCAATCCAACATATTTGCCCACTACGCCAATCGTGACTTCACCTTCAGGATTGAAATAGCGATCGGTGACATCATCCCATGCACTCAGATCAGGGTCTGAGGCATCTGTTATGCCAAATCCTCGCAACACCTCTGCATCCAGCCCTTGCTCGTGATATTGGAGCGGCACCGAGTAGATTGAAGGCGCATCCAACGCCGGAATGACCGCCTCTTTGCGCACGTTACAGAAATTGGCGATCTTCTGACGATCATCATCAGGAATGGGATGCTCCGCGCGACAAAGCAGCACGTCGGGCTTGATGCCAAGGCTAGCCAATTCTCGGACCGAGTGCTGTGTTGGCTTAGTCTTGAGCTCACCCGCTGCCGCGATGTATGGGACCAGCGTCACATGCACGCTGAGCGTTTGGAGGGGGTCCAATTCGTTTCGAAGCTGTCGGATTGCTTCCATGAATGGCAACGACTCAATATCGCCAACGGTCCCGCCAATTTCGCACAGTATGAAGTCGTGATCGCTCTGATCATCGAGCGCAAAGGCCTTGATCGCGTCAGTGACATGCGGAATCACTTGGACGGTAGCGCCTAGATAATCCCCGCGCCGCTCACGAGCGATAATGTCTCGGTAGACGCGACCAGAGGTGATGTTGTCGCTTTGCCGCGCTGAAACGCCGGTGAAGCGTTCGTAGTGACCTAGGTCAAGGTCAGTTTCAGCCCCGTCGTCAGTCACATAGACTTCGCCATGCTGGTACGGACTCATCGTTCCCGGATCGACATTGAGATACGGGTCAAATTTGCGAATGCGAACCTTATAGCCACGCGCTTGTAGAAGCGCAGCAAGGCTAGCCGCCATAAGACCTTTTCCGAGCGAGGAGACCACGCCGCCGGTGATAAAAATGTACCGCGCCATGGGAGTCGAGCCTTAAGTGCCAAAAGGGATTCGGCGCAAGCACTTTAGATGGCTGAGAAGCAACCATCCACAGCCGCGATCAAAGAATGTGAAAAGCGAGTGTTACTCAGCAAGCGGGTCGTCGCTAGCCGTTTCGCTGGATCCAGCTTCCTCGGCACCCGCATTACCCTCGGCTTCGCCTTCATTTTCACTTTCGCCAAGCAAGTCAGTTGCACCACCAGTACCTGAGGAGCGTTCAAGGGTCGTGTCGAAATTGCTCGAGCTTGTTTCATTGACCGCCAAAGCAGCCAAAGCAATCGACAGTGCCACGAAAGTCACCGCAAGCCATTTCGTAGAACGCGAGAGAAAATCTGCAGCTCCGCGCGCACCTAAGGCGCCGCCCGGACTTCCACCGATACCAAGGCCGCCGCCTTCAGAGCGTTGCATCAACACAACCCCTACCAGTGCGGCAGCAACAATCGCTTGAATGACGGTTAGGAATAGAAACATGGATTTTGTCGTCTCAGTCTAAGAAGTTCGCTGCATGTAAGCGGAGCTAAGCCATACGACAAGCGCCCAGTGCCATTATGTGGGTATTGGGTTTAGTTCTCGCAAACTTCAGCCGCTGCCAAAGCTATGCCCATAAAGCTGTCTGCAGTAAGGCTAGCACCACCAACCAAGGCTCCGCCAACTTCAGGTGTCGCGAGGATCTTCGAAGCGTTCTCCGGTTTGACCGACCCGCCATATAGGATCCGGATTTGTGCGCCCTGCTCTTCTCCGTAGTGATTCAACAAGAGCTTACGAATTGCGCTGTGCATCTCAGCAATATCGTCCAACGTCGCGACGTTGCCAGTCCCTATCGCCCAAATAGGTTCATAGGCGACGGTCAGCTTCTCCCCAGCATCGCCCAAACCCTTTCCCGGTTCTGGCAGTGAAGCCTCAAGTTGCGTCTTGATGAAGGTAACCGCGTCGCCTTTTTCGCGTGCTTCAGCGCTTTCTCCGCAACACATGATTACTTGCAATCCGGATCCGATGGCAGCCTTGGCTTTCGCCTTCACCACAGCATCATCTTCGCTGTGACCGACACGGCGTTCGCTATGACCAAGAATTACGAATTTGCCGCCAGCATCGGCAATCATTGCCGCAGAAATATCACCAGTATGCGCCCCATCGGGCTGATCATGGCAGTCCTGAGCACCAACACCGATCTGCTCGGCTTCGCGATGGACCGGATGAATAAGCGTGTATGGCGGCGCAATTGCGACTTCGACTTTCATATGCCGCTGCGCCGCGCGATCTATGGCACGTGCCTCAGACAGCATGGCCCGAGTGCCATACATCTTCCAATTTCCGACTATGTAAGGCCGCAAGGGCATAAATGCATCCTGAGAAATAACGAATCTGAAATTCGATCTAGGTGAGTACGGATCGGTCGGCTAGCGAAGGTTGGTTGTCCAGTCAAAAGGCTATCTGACCTGTTGCGAGGAGGATGCAGGCTCGATATGGGATCAAGGCAAGGCGGGGTGCCGCTTTCTCAACCTCTCTTAAGGCTCAAATTCTAAGTCGAGCTGTCTAGGAATTAAAGAACTATGCTGTCGGGATTTCGCAAACTCTTTCAGTCGAAGATCGGTCTTGCCATAACATTCCTGTTTATCGCGTTGATCGCTTTGGCCTTCGCGGCGACAGATATCACCGGAAATACGTTTGGTGGTGTGTCGGGTGGTGACCGGGTTGCGCTGGTCGGTGATGAGCGCGTTCCGGTAAACGAGTTGAACACTGCAGCACAGAATGCGCTTGATCAGCTGCGCCAAAGAAACCCAACGCTCACGATGCCTGCCTTTGTTGAGCAAGGCGGGTTGGACGGAGTTCTCGATACGCTCCTGGATCGTTATGCACTCGCGGTATATGCCGAAGAGAATGGCCTTCGCGCGGGCGACAATCTGGTGAACAGCGAGATTCAGAAATTTCCAGCGTTCCGTAACGCAGATGGTGAAGTGACCGCCGAGAGTTTTCGTCAAGCGCTTGGCAATGCGCGTGTTTCAGAAACCGAAGTGCGCCAAAACTTCAAATTCGGATTGCTAATCCAACAGCTGGTTAATCCGGCGATCGCCGCACCACAAATGCCGACGAAAGTCGCTCAGCAATATGCAGCGCTGGTCACCGAACGTCGCAAGGGTCAGGTGGCCTTGCTTCCTAGCGGTGCCTTTGCGCCCGCCGGCGATCCGTCAAAAGAGCAGCTCAACAAGTTCTACACCGATAATAAAGTGCGCTATGTACGGCCAGAGCGCAGAACAATCCGCTATGCCGCTTTTGGTGCCGATAAAATTACCGCCAGCACCGAAGCGACACCTGCGGAGATCAAGGCCCGCTACGAAGAGGAACCGGACCGCTTCAAGGCTAGCGAGACCCGCAGTGTTACGGCTTTCCCAGTGCCAACCAAGGAAGCCGCCGACGCGATTGCGGCGAGAATTCAAGGCGGACTGTCGATAGAAGCCGCGGCACAAGACGCGGGCTTTAATGTTTCGAAAGTCGAAGACCAAACGCGCGAGCAATTGTCCTCTTCCTTCAGTTCTGCAGTCGCCGAAGCGATCTTTGAAGCAGGTGACGGACAAG
>CAZOLE010000184.1:0-4485 GCA_964580445.1 uncultured Porphyrobacter sp. | reverse complement strand
GTGATCCTGCATGCAGCGCGGCGGGATCATGGGGCTGCGAAATGGCGTGGAGGTCCGCCAGGAAAAACAGGCATTCCGAACCAGCATCCATCGCCTCTTGCATGCGCACCCAATTGCGGATCGCACCAAGGTAATTGCCAAGGTGAAGACTGCCGGTGGGCTGAATGCCAGAGACGACGCGCATGTTAGGGTGCTTTCCGAGTGAGGGCTGTGATGCGCTGGCGATCAATTGCGCCAACGGCAAAGGCGATGCCGAAATAGACGATAGCGGCCGCTCCCACCAAGACCAGAAGCGCGACTAGGCGGGCGAATATCCCGGCGGCGAACCAATCGGTTAGCAAATCGCGAGCATAGAACAAGGCTGCGCCCATTGCTGCGGCGGCCAGAACTTGGCGTGCGATGCGCAAGAGCAGCGCCAGAGGAATAGTGTAGTGGCCGCGCATCGCCAGCACGATGACGAGGAACGCGACGTTGATCCACGCCCCGATGACGCTGGCGTAAGCGACTCCAACCACTCCGAATTGGCCAAGCGTCGCAAAGTTGAGCGCGATAAACACGCCGAGCGAAATGAACGCTGCGATCACCGGCGTCTTCGTATCAGAACGCGCATAGAAGTTGGGTACCAGCACCTTGACCAACACATAGGCTGGCAAGCCCAAAACCAGCGCGGCAAGCACTTTGCCGGTTATCGCCGCATCGGCCATATCGAAGCGTCCGCCTTGGAAGATCATCGTGATGAATGGCTCGGCACACACAGCCAGTGCGACCGCCGCTGGAATGGTCAGCAGCATCGCCAATTCGATGGCGTCAGATTGCAGATTTGAAGCGCGCACTTCATCCTCGCCGCCGATAAATTTGGACAAGTTGGGCAGGATCGCTGTCGCAAGCGCAATACCGATAATTCCAAGTGGCAATTGATTAAGTCGGTCAGCGTAATTCATGTAGCTGACCGAGCCATCGCCCAATTGGTTGAGAAAGTAGATCTGGACCAAAGTGTTGATCTGATATGCACCGCCGCCAATCGCTGCCGGGAGGGCGATGATTCCAAGTCGCTTTACTTCTGGCGTGATCCGCGGCCACATCAACTTTGGCCGAAACCCTTCGACCCGAGTCCAATAATACAGCCATGCAAGCTGTATCACCCCTGCGCCCGTCACTGCCCATGCGATCCCGTATGCGACTTGCTCAATGCTCGCGCCGCTGTTTGCCGCGAACCATTCGCCAGCAAGCAGTGCCCCAATCAACACGAGGTTCAAAAGAATTGGGAAACTTGCACCGGGAGCAAATCGCGACACGCTGTTCAGCATCCCTGTAAACAAGGTCACGAGGCTAACGAGTATAATGTAGGGGAACATGATCCGGGCGAAATCGACCGCCAGCGGAAAGCTCTCGGGGTCAACAGGTTTGTCAGCCAGCAGCCAGATGACCCCGGGCATCGCCAGCTCAAAGACCGCCACCAGCGCGATCAGCACGGGCAGAAACACGCTCAGCACGGCATTGCTGAAACTGCGTGCCTCTTCCAAGCCTTTTTCGGGATCATCATGCCCATCGAGCCGTTTGGAAAACATCGGCACAAAGGCAGCTGAAAATGCGCCTTCGGCAAACAGGCGACGAAAAACATTGGGTAGGATAAAGGCCTGAAACCATGCATCGGTCACCGCGTTGGCACCGAGGACGCGTGAGAAAATCATCTCGCGCGCCATCCCAGCAACACGGCTGAGCATAGTCAGCCCGCCGATTGTTCCGACGTTCTTAAGCAGGCTCATTGGCTCGGCCCGCGCCAGTCAAACTCAGGCTTCGCCTGCGGGATCAGGCATAGAGCCGCCAGCGGCTTCTTCCTGAGCCCGTTTGGCTTGCAATTGCTGTACATAGAGGCCGTTGAAATCGACCGGATCGACCATCAATGGTGGGAAGCCAGCATCACGGACTGCATCTGAAACGATCCGGCGTGCAAAAGGGAAGAGAATGCGCGGCGCTTCAGCAAACAAGAATGCATGCGCTTGATCTTCAGGCACGTTGCGAATGCCGACAAGGCCACAATAGTCCAGCTCAACCAGATAGGCTGTGCCTTCGCCGCTGGAAGCTTCGATATTGATCTTCAGCAGCACTTCGGTGACTTCTTCGCTCACCGGCTCCGCGCCGATATTGAACTGAACATCAATCTTGGGCTGTTCTTTCCACTGGAACGAAGCAGGAGCATTGGGATTTTCAACGCTCAAATCCTTTACATATTGCGACAAAATCCCGGCGGCAGGCTGATTGTCAGCGCCATTTCCGGCAACAGGTTGATTGTCGAGATTGGTCAGAACGTCGTTCTCATCGGCCATGGTGATCGTATCTTTCAAAGTGGGCAATAAATGTTGTCCCGCGCGCATGGTAATCCCGCGCAGTAGGTGCGTCGCGCGCCTAGCAGGGGTAAAGCGTGCCCGCAACAGGACGCAATAGGCTCTATTTCGATCTTCATCGCAACTTAATGCGGCTTGGCGAATTGTAATTGATGCCTATTTAGGGCACGAGAAGAGTCGCTTTAACCAATCGTCTTTATCTCGACGGAAAACCCGCTGGACCGGAACTGAACCGCAATGACCGAAATTATCATTCTTGCCATGATCGCAGCGTTTCTCGGCTTAAGGCTGTATTCGGTGCTTGGCCGCCGCGCTGAGCATGAAGAAGAATCTGTGCCGCAACGGGTGGACCCTGCCGCGAAAAATGCGCAAGATCTGCAAAAGCCATCGGTCGTTGCTGCTCCGCAGCAGAACAAAGTTGAGCTGGATGGGCTGATGCCTGCGGTTGAGCGCGGCGTGCGAGTCATAGCTTCTGCGGACAGCAATTTTTACATCGCCTCATTTATGGAAGGAGCAAAAGGCGCATACGCGATGGTGCTAGAAGCGTTCTGGTCTGACGATCGTGAGACGCTCAAAGAATTGTGCGATGATGATGTTTACGAAGGTTTTGTCTCGGCGATCGATGCGCGCGAGAAAGCGGGCGAGACGCTTGAAAACAAATTGATCCGGGTTGAAGAGACCCGCGTCCACTCCGCGTCGCTCGATAACAAATTTGCGCGCCTTGCGGTGCTGTTCGTGTCTGACATCGCTACGGTCACTCGCGACAAGGATGGCAACGTCATTGCCGGATCGCTCGACGATGCGATTGAAAGCCGTGACGTTTGGACTTTCTCGCGCAATGTGACCTCGCGCGATCCGAGCTGGATGCTCGACGAAACCGATCAGGGATAAGGGGGCGCGCCTTGGTGTTTGGGCACGCCTCGGATAATTCGACAATTCGATTGGGCCCGGCAGGCGCAGAACAGCGCTCTCGGCTTTGCCGCAGCGTGTCGGTCAGCTTGGCGCTTGTCGGATTGCTGCTGCTTTCCGCTTGCGCGCGGATCATTCCCAATCCTCAGCCGGCGATTGTTGGCCCGGCTGGGCCGTCTGCGGGCACTGCTGCTCTGGCAGGCATAGCGTCGGGGCCGCGTGTCTCAGCGCTTGGGATGAGCTCTAGCGACGCGGCCTCTGCACTTTCCAGCTTTTCGGAATCGTGCCGCTGGCTTACCCGCCGCGATGATGCGAGCGGTCTGACCAAACCCGCCGATTGGCAACCGGCCTGCACTGCTGCCGCGGGATGGCAATCCTCCCAAGCTGGCGACTTCTTTGACCGGTATTTCGAAACCGCGCGGATCGGTGATGGCAAGGCGTTCGCGACCGGATATTTTGAACCGGAAATCCGCGCGAACCGGACTAAGCGAGCTGGCTATGCCCCCGTCTATGGCGTTCCCAGCGACCTGACCCGCGGCTGGCCTGCAGACATCCCTTCAAGTGAGCGCACCGGTCGAGCACCGCGCGGACGTTTGAACGAGAATGGCGAGTTCGTGCGCTACTTCACCCGCGCTGAAATTGAAGATGGAGCGCTCGAAGGCAAAGCGCCTGTCATCGCCTATGCGGTTGATCCGGTGGAGCTGTTTTTCCTGCAAATCCAAGGATCCGGGCGGCTCCGCACTGAAAATGGCGAGGTCATTCGGATCGGTTATGCCAGCCAGAACGGGCGCGGCTATACTGGGATCGGCGGGGTGATGCGCGAGCGTGGCTTGCTGGGCGATGGTCCCGGACAATATCCCGGTTCGATGCAAGGTATCATGGCGTATATCCGAGAGAACCCGGCAGATGGCAAAGCGCTGATGCGCCTGAATGAAAGCTGGGTGTTCTTCCGCGAATTGACCGGCGATGGACCGCTCGGTTCGCTCGGCGTTCCGGTCAGGCGCGAGAGCTCAGTTGCGGTTGATCCCAAATTTGTGCCTTATGGAGCGCCGGTTTGGCTCGATCTGGACCGTGATATTGCCGATGGCATGTGGATTGCGCAGGACACCGGCGGAGCGATCAAAGGCGCCAACCGTTTCGACACATTCTGGGGAGCCGGCGCCGATGCACGCGAAATCGCTGGTGGGATGTCTGGACGCGGCTCTGCTCTGATTTTGCTTCCCAAAGGTGT
>CAZOLE010000183.1:0-4561 GCA_964580445.1 uncultured Porphyrobacter sp. | reverse complement strand
TCACAGTATCGAGCATCAAGAAGCGGGATCTAAGTCGAAAAAAGAAGCTGTGCATTCTCTACATGTTCGCCAACCCCGATCCCGGGCCCGATCCGAGAAAGCACATCCGTCCTGAAGCCGAGGTCCGACTCGTGCAACAGGAAGTCAGAGGCTCAAAGTTTCGCGATAATGTCGACATTCAAGTTCGTCCTGCGGCAGACTTTAAGACGGTCCTAAGAGGACTGAATGATCACGCACCAAACATTGTTCATTTCTCTGGGCATAGCAATGACGCTGAGTTGGTGACGGACAAGGGGACCGTAGCTGCCCCAGCAAGCTCATATCTTACGTATGAAGTGCTCTCTAGAGCTCTAAATGCTGTGGATACTGCCCCAAAAGTTGCAGTGCTGAACTCTTGTTGGAGCGCAGGGGGTCGCAAGCAGCTACTCAAGTCCGTTGATGTACTAATTGGAATGGCAGATTCGATCTCAGATGGCGCTGCCGCTGCGTTTGCCCAGTTCTTTTATGCTGCAGTAGCATCTGGCCAATCCCTGGACTCGGCATTCAAGCAAGGTGTTGCTGCCATTGAAGCATCGTCCATCTCAGAAAAGAACACACCCAAGATGTTCTACAGAATTGGAATAGAACCTAAAGATGTCGTGCTTGTGTAAACAGGCACCCGAAGTTTGCTTTACTCCTCCCCCATTCTGAGCGCAGCAATAAACGCTTCCTGCGGGATGCTCACATTGCCATACTCCCGCATTTTGGCCTTACCCTTCTTCTGTTTTTCGAGCAGTTTCTTCTTCCGCGAAATATCGCCGCCATAGCATTTGGCGGTCACGTCTTTGCGCATCGCCGAGATCGTCTCACGCGCGATGATCTTGCCGCCGATCGCGGCTTGGACGGGGATTTTGAACAGGTGGCGCGGGATTAGGTCTTTGAGCCGCTCGCACATGCCGCGCCCGCGCTCTTCGGCGACGCCTGCATGGACGATCAACGACAGCGCATCGACGGGTTCAGCGTTGACGAGGATGTTCATCTTTACCAGATCGCCTTCGCGAAGGCCAATTTGCTCGTAGTCAAAGCTGGCATAGCCGCGTGAGATTGACTTCAGCCGGTCGTAGAAATCAAACACCACTTCATTGAGCGGCAATTCATAGGTCACCTGAGCGCGGCCGCCGACATAGGTCAAATCGGTCTGAATACCCCGGCGGTCTTGACACAATTTCAGGATCGATCCGAGATATTCATCCGGCGTGTAGATCACCGCTTTGATCCACGGTTCCTCGATCATGTCGATGCGGTTGATATCGGGCCAGTCTGATGGGTTGTGGAGCATGATCTCCTTGGCCTCTTCGGTCTTCGACTTGCTGAGTTGCAAGCGATAGACGACCGAGGGCGCGGTGGTGATCAGGTCGAGATCATATTCGCGGCTTAGGCGTTCTTGGATAATCTCAAGGTGGAGCAGGCCAAGGAACCCGCAGCGAAAGCCAAAGCCCAATGCGGCGGAGCTTTCCATCTCGAACGAGAAGCTGGCATCGTTAAGGCGCAGTTTTGCGATGCTTTCGCGCAGCTTTTCAAAGTCTGCTGCATCGACGGGGAACAGGCCGCAGAACACCACGGGTTGCACTTCTTTATAGCCGGCGAGCGCTTCGGTTGCCCCGCCCTTCACCGTGGTGATCGTGTCACCAACGCGGGCTTGCTCAACCTCTTTGATTTGGGCGGTGATAAAGCCGATTTCGCCGGGGCCCAGTTCGGGCAGTTGTTCGATCTTGGGCCGCATACAGCCGACGCGGTCGACAAGGTGCTGGGTGCCGCCCTGCATGAATTTGATCTGTTGCCCTTTGGTCAGGACGCCTTCGACCACGCGAACAAGGATAACGACGCCGAGGTAGGGGTCGTACCATGAATCGACGAGGGAGGCTTTGAGCGGCACGTCGCGCTCGCCTTGCGGTGGGGGGATTTTGGCGACGACCGCTTCGAGCACTTCTTGGATGCCGATGCCGGTTTTGGCCGAGCTCATCACCGCTTCGGAGGCGTCGAGGCCGATGACCTCTTCGATTTCGGCCTGAACGCGCTCGGGTTCGGCGGCGGGAAGGTCGACTTTGTTGATGACGGGGACGATTTCGTGGTCGTGCTCGATGGATTGGTAGACATTGGCGAGGGTCTGCGCTTCGACCCCTTGTGCGGCGTCTACGACTAACAAAGCGCCTTCGCAGGCGGCGAGAGAGCGCGAGACTTCGTAAGCGAAATCAACATGGCCCGGCGTGTCCATCAGGTTGAGCTGATAGGTTTCGCCGTCTTTGGCGGTGTAATTGAGCCGGACGGTCTGGGCTTTGATGGTGATGCCGCGCTCTTGCTCGATATCCATGTTATCAAGGACTTGCTCGGTCATCTCACGCGCGGTGAGGCCGCCGGTGAACTGGATCAGCCGGTCGGCGAGCGTGGACTTGCCATGATCGATATGCGCGATGATCGAGAAGTTGCGAATTTTTGAAAGGTCAGTCATTTGCGACTGCATCTAACCCCCGAAACCGCCGCTGTCATTCGCGAAAATCGCAAATGTCGTCTCTCTCAATGGACAAACCTAATTCGGCCCGGAACTGGCAATACCTTCCGGTAAACGGCCAGTGGTTAGCCCGCTTCGTGCCACGCGTTGAGCGAATAGCCAAATTGCGGAACGCTGCTTTGGCCTGTGAGCATGCCGCCTGCCATGCCCTTATAGTCACCTGGAGCAAGCGCAGCGAGAGGCGCACCAGCCGATGCCAAGGCATAAGGTGAAACCCGGTTGCGCGTACACAGTCCACCAGATCCATCATCGACAAGAGACTGCTCAAACTCTAGACCTTGTGTGTCTTCATTCGTTCGGATCACAGTCGCCACCGCGAGCTGGCCGCCACCCAAATCGACGACGAACTGCGTGCCCTTAGGCACATCCATCAAGCCTTCGATCAACGCACCTGTGCGCGACAAGTTTCGCAACGTCACTTCGTAGGAGTGATCGTCATGGATAACCTGGGTTTTGCGGAACACCGTGCGGCGGCGTGCGCGCTTAGTCCTATCGGAACTTGGGTCGATTTTCCACGCATCGCCGATCAATTCGGTTTCCACGGCATCACGGGCCATGGGCTCCGCGAATATCGGACCTTGGAAGTAGCCAACGCCGCAATCCTTTAATGAATGGAGCAGATCATTACTTTCGATGCCGTTGGCAATCGTCGCCATTTCCAGTGCACCTGCAAGCGCCACAATCGCGCGAATCAACCCCAAATCAGAAGAGTCGTGTTGTTCCGCTTCTATGACGAGTTTTTCGTCAATCTTAATCGTATCGAACGGGGCGCGGCGTAAATAGGCTAAAGAAGAATGCCCTGAACCGAACTCATCCAAAGTAAGGCTGACGCCAAGCTTAAATAAAGTCGCAAGCGTGCGGTCCACCGCCGACGCCTCGCCAAAGAACACCGCTTCGCTGATCTCCAGCACCAGCCGGTTCGGCGAAAGCTCGGCTTTTTGCAGCGCATCAATAACATAGTCGACAAATTCGGCTGAGTTGAACAGCGGCACCGGCACGTTCACAGCCACCTTCACCGTGTCCGGCCAATCGGAGGCATGCTGGCACGCTTGTTCGATAGCCCAGCGCCCAACATCGATGATTTGGCTTGCCCCTTCAAGGATCGACCCGAATTCGATCTCGTCGATCTCCCCTCGTTGGCTGTGCATCCAACATATATGCGCTTCGAGCGTTTTTACGCTTTGCGTTTCGGCGTTGATCAGAGGCTCGTATTTGAGGAACAGTTGGTTTTCACGGACTGCCTCGTCAAGATCCTCTTCCAACCGACGGCGGAAAATCGCTTCGTTTTCTAAGTCACCAGAGTAGAACCGGAATTGTCCGCGACCACCATTCTTGGCCGCATAGAGAGCAAGATCGGCAGACCGAACAATCTCTTCCATTGTTACGCCATCGTGCGGCGCAATCGCTATGCCGACGGAACAGCCGATCACACTGCGCCCTTCATCAAGCGAGTATGGCTGTTTGAGCATCGAGATGATCTTCATCGCGATCTCACCCAATTCACCGCGATCATCGACGTCAGGGATCATGACTTGAAATTCATCGCCGCCCAACCGGCCAATCTCGCACTCGCGCTCTATCGACCGGTTCAGCCGCTCCGCCACTTGCCTGAGCAATTCGTCACCTGCTGCATGGCCAAGCGTGTCATTGACGATTTTGAACTTGTCCAAGTCCATCATCAGGATGGCGCAATTGCGTTTCGCCGCTTTGAAGGCGGTCAACATGCTGTCGATCATGTGCGACATTTGGTGGCGATTTGAGAGGCCCGTCAGCGAATCGAATTTCGCAAGTTTCTCGGTTTCGGCCTCGCGGTAGTAACTCTCTGTGATGTCCGTGCCTGTACCACGAAAGCCTACAAACTGTTCTTCCTCGAAACACGGCTGTCCGGTTAGGCGAAGCACCGCCCCCTGAGGTCTGATGGATGCCCGCACTGCGAAGTCGGAAAATGCTTTGCGCGCGCCCATCTTCAGCGAAAGCGATTGCGTGCGGCCCTCCCCTTCTACCGGGGTAAAG
>CAZOLE010000182.1:0-4659 GCA_964580445.1 uncultured Porphyrobacter sp. | reverse complement strand
CAGTACGCACAGCGTTCAGCAAAAATGGCGGAAATCTCGGCACCGAAGGCTCGGTTCAACACGGCTTTGAACGGTTGGGCTTGATCGAATACTCCGCTTCGGCTGGCGATGAAGACACTGTGTTCGAAGCCGCCATTGATGCAGGCGCGGATGACATTGAAAGCTCCGATGGTGGCCACACGATCTGGACTGCAGCGGATGATCTGCATGGGGTCGCGAGCGCATTGGAAAAGGCGCTAGGCGAAGCGGAAAATGTGAAGCTCGCCTGGAAGCCCAACATCACCGTTGCGATGGATGAAAAAGGCGCGGGCACACTGCTCAAGCTGATCGATACCCTGGACGATGATGATGATGTCCAAACCGTCTGGGGCAATTACGAAATTCCTGACGATGTGATGGAGAAGCTCGACGCGTGACTTGGCGCGATTGGCTTTTTGCCATTGCGCTTGGGGCGGCGTTTCTGCTCGCTGCAGTCTGGCGCTTAGGTATTCGGATCGGGTTGTGAGGAGAAAACGATGATCATCCTCGGCCTTGATCCCTCGCTTTCCTGCACAGGCTGGGGGGTAATCCGCGCAGAAGGATCGCGCATCTCTCACATCGCCAATGGAGAGGTGAAAACCTCCGCCCATGCGCCGATGGTGGAGCGGCTGGCGGATATTCACCGCGCGGTTGTTGGTGTGATCGCGCAGCACCGCCCTGAACGTGCGGCGTGCGAAGAGGTTTTCGTCAATAAGAACCCGCAATCGACGCTAAAGCTGACGCAAGCGCGCGGGGCGGTGTTGGCGGCTTGCGGAAGCCTAGGCCTACCAGTGAATGAACACGCGGCGCGCGCGGTGAAGAAAGCGGTGGTGGGAACAGGCGCTGCTGAAAAGGCACAGGTTCAATCCATGCTCAAAATATTGCTTCCAGGCGCAGATGTAGCCGGGGCCGATGCCGCAGACGCGCTCGCGGTTGCTATTGCCGATGCGCATTTGCATCGTTGACCTGTACTGTGATGAAGTTGTGCGGCTTAGTTGGCGCCGGGTGATTGAATATCAGCATCACCGGTAAAATCGATATCTGCCGCAACGATGAGGATACCTGATCCCCATAGCCCCAAAAGGATCAGAGCGATGATATCTCCACCGCCACCTGCGAGGCCTTCTCCCTCAACCGAACGCCCTTGGCCCGGCTGTGAAAGGGAGCTGGAATAAACCGTGGAGCTGTCACCTGCGCGCGTGTTTGCAAGCGCAGCAACCGGCGCTAATGAAAGACTAGCGACAGCCGCGATTGACGTCAGCTTTTGAACGAAATGAGCCATGGTTTCTCCAATTGCTGTGAAGAACTACGCACAAACACTATAGATAGAGTTAACGCGAAATGCACTGAAAGTTAAGTCGTCACTGCGAGAAAAAAGTATGACCATTCACCTCTACGGAATTCCAAACTGTGATACCGTCAAGAAAGCACGCAATTGGCTTGATACGATCGCGGTTGACTATGTCTTTCACGACTACAAGAAAGAAGGCGCAGACCCGGCCAAAGTCGCCGACTGGATCGAGGCGGCGAGTGTGGACGTTGTGCTGAACAAGCGCGGCACAACCTATCGCAAGCTATCCGATGATGAGAAAGCGCACGCTACAGACCCTAGCGGCGCTTGCGAATTGCTCGTTCAGCACTCTTCAATGATTAAAAGGCCAATTGTCGAGCATTCCCAAGGCATTTTAGTGGGTTTCAAGGAAGACGAATGGTCCGCAGCTCTTACGTAAAATTTGCAATTGGAGCACTGGCGCTCATGACCCCTTTGGCCGCACAAGCTCAAAGTGAGACCCCGCTCGTCATCGCGCATCGCGGTGCATCCGGTGATCGGCCAGAGCACACGCTCGCCGCCTATGAGCTAGCGATTGATCAAGGCGCGGACTACATCGAAACTGATCTGGTGGTGACGAAAGATCTGGCTTTGATTGCCCGGCATGAAAATGAGCTATCCGGAACGACCGATGTCGCTAGCCGCGAGGAGTTTGAGTATCGCCGCCGCACCAAAGACATAGACGGCCAACAGGTTTCTGGTTGGTTTGCGGAAGACTTCACGCTTGAAGAGATCCGCACTTTGCGCGCGAAGGAACGGGTTCCCAATTCGCGGCCTGCCAACATCGCCTATAACGGTCTCTATCAAGTTCCGACCTTTGATGAAATCGTCAAACTTGTCCGTGCAAAGGAAGCGGAAACTGGGCGCACCATCGGATTTTACCCAGAGCTAAAGCACCCAACAGCGATGCTACAGCAAGAGGGAATCGACGTGGTCGATTTGCTGGTTCTGAAGTTGAAAGAGTATGAGCTTGATGACGCCGATGATCCGGTGTTCGTGCAGATTTTCGAAGTTGGTCCGTTGCAGCGGCTCAACAAGTTGGTTGACACCAAGCTGGTCCTACTCATCCACCCCGAAGGCGGGCCATTTGATGAGCCAAACCTGCGCTGGGCGGATATGATCACGCCGACAGGGTTAGAAGAAATCGCGACCTATGCGGATGGGATTGGCCCCTGGATGGGACATGTTCTCAACCCGATCCTGGAACCAACAGGACTGGTTGAAGACGCCCACAGTGCCGGTCTTACGATTCACCCATGGACCCTGCGTAAGGAAAATGGGTTCTTGCCCGCCACTTTGCAAAATGAGGGCGGGCCAGCGGCAGACGGCAAATACACAATGTTCTGGAGCGCTGCCATTGCGAGCGGTGCGGACGGTTTCTTTGTCGACAATGTCAAAGAGTTCGTTGCACTGACCGGAGGAAAGTAGGCGCAGTTCAACCCAATCTTTACCGGTGCCTCCATAGAGGCAAGGCGCAAGGATCAGGGGTCAGAGTTCATGCGTTCACTTTTTTGTCTCGCTCTGGCGGGCTTCGCCTCGGCATGCAGCACAGCGCCGGACACTCTCGAAGGCACTCTTGATGGAGCCGCCAACCATTTCAACAAGAATGGGATCGACATCATTAACGAAGAACTCAACGCTACCGGCATGGAAGCCAGCGTCGTAGGCGACGACACTTTGGTTATTCGCGTCGAAGGGATCGCCACCGGCAACCTCACATTCGATCCGATTGCGATGACTAAAGTGATGCGCGAGAATATTTGTGAGAATGACTGGAATCGGCGGGTATTCGAAAAGGGCGGCAAGCTCCGCATCGAACTCGTGTCGAACTACGGCAAAGAGCTACCTCCGATTCTTTTCGCGAAGTGCTAGGCGCGTTTCGCCCGCAAAATATAGTTGATCGCTTCATCATCTGAGAGGTGCAGGCCCTTGCCCGGTCGATAGGCGATACCGCTTCGTTCAGTGATTACTAGACCAACTTCGCTGAGCAAATCCTCCAGCTCGGACGGCGTGACAAAGTCGTTCCAATCATGCGTTCCCTTTGGGACATAGCCAATCGCTTCGGCGGCTCCGACCAGCAAGAGCCGCGATGCAGCGGTACGGTTTGGCGTCGACATGATCAGCAGGCCGCCCGGCGCCAGTCGCGCCGCAACATCCGCCAGAAACGCGCGCTTGTCAGCGACGTGCTCAATCACTTCAACGCACGTGACAAGATCAAACTGCCCGATATCGAGGCCGTTGACCTCTCCGGCCATGTACCGAACGTCCAAGCCCACCGCTTCGGCATGGCTGCTGGCGACAGCGACATTCTCATCGGCTGCATCGACGCCGGTCACTTGCCCGCCAAGCCGGACCAAAGGCTCGCACAACAAGCCTGCGCCACAGCCAATATCGAGAACCGATTTCCCCGACAGCGGCTTTGCAGCGGAACGATCCACGCTCCAATGATCGTCAATAGCGTGCCGGATGAATTCTAACCGCACTGGATTCACCGCGTGCAAGCTCGCCATCTTGCCTCTAGGATTCCACCAATCGCGCGCCAGCGATGCGAAGTGCTCGGCCTCGTCGGGTCGGATAGTTACGTTTGAAAGATTTGCGTTTCCCATGGAGCCTCCTTAACAGCGCGGCTCATCACTCACCAGCAGGAGCTTTAAGCACTTGGCCCGGATTGTCATGAAATTTGGCGGAACCTCGATGGCAGGGACCGAACGCATTCGCCGCGTAGCCAATCTCGTGCGCAAACAGGTCGCGCGCGGAGATCAGGTTGCGGTGGTGGTCAGCGCGATGGCGGGTGAGACTGATCGGCTGGTCAATTTCTGCCGCGAAGCCAATGCGTTGTATGATCCTGCGGAATATGACGTGGTTGTCGCCAGCGGCGAACAGGTCACCAGCGGGTTGCTGGCGCTGACCTTGCAAGCCTTGGGCTGCAAAGCGCGCAGCTGGTTGGGCTGGCAATTGCCCGTCAAAACCATCGAAGCGCATTCGAAAGCACGCGTGGAGAGCATTGATGCGCCGGGTCTTATTGCAGGCTTGGAAGCGGGCGAAATCGCCGTCATCCCCGGCTTCCAAGGGGTTAGCGAGGAAGATCGGATCACGACCATGGGGCGGGGTGGATCAGACACCTCTGCGGTGGCGATGGCCGCCGCACTTGGAGCGGATCGTTGCGATATCTACACTGACGTGGATGGGGTTTACACCACCGACCCGCGTATCGTTGCCAAAGCGCGCAAGGTCAAAGCCGTTACGTACGAAGAGATGCTGGAATTTGCATCGGTCGGAGTGAGCGTTCTTCAAACTCGCTCTGTTGGCCT
>CAZOLE010000181.1:0-4665 GCA_964580445.1 uncultured Porphyrobacter sp. | reverse complement strand
AGGGGCTTTTGGGGCAGGAATGGAAAAATAGCGGGGGATGCCAAAGGCGGGTCTTTGGCTTGTATTTGGTCCACCAATGGAGCGCCTACGGGAGCAAGCCCATCAACCGAGGTCCGCGCAAAAACAACAAAAGAAAGAAACGGGATTTCCCAAAGCATAGCCCGCGCGCCGACCCAAGAGAATACGACTATTCCCAACATCAAAAGCGGGGTGCCACGGCGGCGCGTTTTGCTAATCTTGATCATGGTGCAGCAATAGCCAAATGAGCGGCCTTGGCCGGGTGGGTATCATGCTGAGTCTTGTCCCAGATCGGACTATGACCGAACAGCGTGCGCAGATATGCGAACACCGCGCGCCGACCCGCAATGATCGCAATGACATTGCTCAAAGGAATGCGCACAATTGCAAGAACGCCTTCGACAAAACCGTAATTGCGTGCCGTGAATGCAAAGCGCATCACCGCGCGCCACGCAAAGGCGCAAAGGTTAATCGTCAGCAGCAACTTCAAGAGCGGTGTCATCACTATGGGCTGGCCAATCCCGACGAGATTGAGGCTCCAGATTGCAAGCGTGAGAGCAAGCAAGATATATCCGATTGCCAACACCAAACTAGTGAGCGGCCCGCGTCTATCACGCGCGCGCATCCACGTTTCGATGAAGCCTTGGCTCCAGCCGATCCGATCCCAACCTTGCAACGCAATGCCGTGCACCCAGCGAGTCTTCTGGCGCACAGCTTGACCAAGCGATGTCGGGAAGTACGCGCGAGTTGCAATCAAACTGCCATCCTCGTCGCAGCGTGCGCGAACAAAGCGGCAGCTTCCGCCACCCTCTGCAATGGCCAGCCCAAGCTCGTAGTCTTCAGTGAGCGAATCGGCGCAAAACGGTTGAAGATCATAGCGACGCCGACACAACTTCTGCAAAGCTGGCCTGGAGACAGCACACCCTACTCCGGCACCGGGCAATGCCGCACCAATCGCATCACGCACGACCATAGCTTTGCCATGCGATTCAGCGAATTCTTCGCAATAATGGCTGCCGACAAAGCGGCTGCGTCGCTGAACCAAGGGTTCTACCGGCAATTGCGCAAAGTCTGCGCCGTCAACGACCGAACGGTCAAGCAGGCTCAACGCCGCAGGATCGACCAGGTCCTCCGCATCATGAAACACGACAAATCCGAACAAACCGCCCATGCGACGCTCATCATTGCGCATCGCGGCATAGAGCCGGTTGAGACAATCACCCTTTGTTGTGGGGCCTAGACGGTCATGGATCACTAAACGGAGTCTGGGGTCAGCGCTGGCGGACTCGGTCACCGCCGCAATCGTGGCCGGATCATTGCGATAGCATCCGACATATAGCCGCAAGCCTTCTTGCGGCCACGCTTTCAGCATATGCGAGATCGTATGCCCAATCACCGCAGCCTCGTTCCAAGCCGGAATGAAGACAGCAGCGGAGCGGCCAAGCTTTTGCTGTGAATAATTTTTGCGATTGATGCGCTGAGATCGCGCACGACCAGTGCATTTTAGCCACAGCCACGTCAAGTCGATGGCCAAGTCATCAATGGCACCAATTAAGAAGAATATCCCGGCAAACAACAACAACTCATGCTGCACCAAGGATAGCCATTGCCAAAGACTGAAATCGACCAAAGCCAAGGCGCCCCCCCTTTCTTCTTAACTTAACGTCTATCGCCCCATGATTGTACTTGCAACGGACAAAAGTTTTCTCAAAGGAAGGACGCAACATGTCCGATACATCCACACCCCCACGCGGGCCAGTTCGTTCGCTTTTCGCTCCGGTTCGCGCGCTCTTCGTTGGCGACGCCTCAGCTGGCATTTTGCTTATCTTGGTTGCCGCCGCAGCGATGCTAGCCGCCAATTCGATCTTCGCGGACGAGTATGACGCGTTGATCAACGGGAAATTTGGCTGGTATCCGCACGCCAAGCTCAGCTCGGTCCACTACGTCGTTAATGATGGTTTGATGGCGGTGTTCTTCTTTGTCGTCGGACTCGAAGTGAAGCGCGAGATGATTCAGGGGCAGCTAGCTACCCCAGCGGCACGCCGATTACCGATGGTCGCCGCAGCGGCGGGTATGATCGTCCCTGCACTTGTCTTTATGGCCGTTTCAGGTGGCGGTGAGTTTACGCGCGGCTGGGCTATCCCTGCAGCGACAGATATCGCTTTTGCGATGGGCGTTTTAGGGTTGCTTGGTAACCGCGTCCCCGCGTCATTGCGACTGTTCTTGCTCACCGTTGCGATTGTCGATGATATCGGCGCCGTCTTGGTTATTGCGTTCTTCTATACCGAGATTGAATCGATGACCTCTTTCCTGATGTGGATGGGCGCTTCGGCGGCGATTCTCGCGGCGATGATGACGCTGAACAAGATGAGAGTTAGCGTCTTTTGGCCTTACATCGTGCTCGCAATTGTCTTGTGGTTCTGTGTTTTGAATACAGGGATTCACGCTACGATTGCCGGGGTTCTGGCTGCACTGACCATCCCGCTGCACTGTCGCGATGGCAATTCCATGCTGGAAAAACTTGAGCACGGGCTTGCCCCGTGGAGCGCATATCTAGTGGTTCCGGTCTTTGGCTTTGCAAATGCCGGAGTTTCCTTGGCTGGCTTGGGTCCAGAAGCGCTACTAGAACCACTGCCCCTCGCGGTGGCCGCTGGCCTTGTTATCGGCAAACAAGTCGGCATCTTCTCAACAGTGTTTATCGCCGACAAAATTGGCTTCGCGCCCCGCCCTGCCAATGCGAGTTGGGCGGAGATTTGGGGCATTTCGATCTTGTGCGGTATCGGCTTTACGATGAGTTTATTTATCGGCCTTCTAGCCTTTACGGGGCAAGAAGCGATGATCGACGCGGCCAAGATTGGTATTCTGTCCGGCTCAGCGGTGTCAGCGGTGCTTGGCTTTGTCGTGCTGCGACTGACCACCACGCACAGCGATGCCGAATGCGACGATCATGGACGCCAGCCAAGCGAAAGCTAAGCCTCGCCCCTTGACCTAATTACCAAGTGCCGGTGTTCTCCATACTGGCCCATGGTTCTTGCGGATCCAGTTTCCCGTCTTGCAGAAGCTCAATGGAAATGCCGTCGGGTGACTTCACAAATGCCATATGCCCATCGCGCGGCGGGCGATGAATGGTGTGGCCTGCATCGGCGATGCGCTGGCAAGTCTCGTAGATATTCTTGACCCGATAAGCGAGGTGACCAAAGTTACGACCGCCTTCATATTTTTCTGGGTCACTGCCGTCTTCCGAAGGCCAATTGTAAGTCAGTTCGACTTCCGCGACGCCTTCCTCCCCCGGAGCAGCCATGAAGATCAACGTGAACCGACCCGCTTCGACATCGAACCGGCGCACTTCTTCCAATCCGATCAGCTTAAAGAAATCGACCGACGCATTCGGATCAGTGATGCGGATCATGCTGTGAAGGAACTGAACCATGGGTTCTCCAATATTTGCGTGAACTAAGCTCGCTTGCGTCCTCCAACAAATGGCGGGCAAACGCAACAAGGCGCGAAACTGACTAGCAGCTCCGCGCCCTGTTCCACCCGCTTCTATGGCGGGAATGCGTTGCTTAGCTAGAGCTTAGAAGCTCGCGCTGAGCGTAACGACGAATGCATCATCGGTGAATGTACCGTTCGGATCGATCAGCGTATCACCTTCGACACCAATATAAGCGGCGCTGATCGTTGCTGGGCCAAACGCAACTTCAGCAGTGATCGACCAGTCGAAAGCTTGGCTATCGTTGGTGAAGGTTAGGAATCCATCGGTGTAACCAATGTGGCCAGTCACCGTGAATGGCGAATCAGGAATGCCAAAACCTACATCACCATAGACGTAGAAGTTGTCAGTGCTGCCAAGCGAATCTTGCGTTGGCGCATATGCGACACCGCCGGTCAACGATGCAGGGCCAACTTCGGCACTCAGCGAGCCATAAAACTCGACATAATCCGTGTCGCCAGCCGCTGCCGCAGCGTCAGGGAAGACGTAGAGAATTACACCAACATCCGCCGACAATACGCCAGTGAGATCACCGCTCCAGCCACCATAAACGTCAAGCTCAGTCGAGCCGAAACCTACGGTGTCTTCGTCGAGGTTTGACCCCCAAACTCCGGCGTAAAGACCCGAAGAGTGACTCAAGTCAAAGCCACCTTGGACGGCGAAGTTGCCGTCGGTCAACGCGACGCCGCGAAAGCGATACTCGGTCGCAAACGCCACATTGGCGGAAAACGTGAACGGTCCTTCGCCTTCAGCAGCATTGGCTTCATCAGCCTCAATCGGACGCACTGCCTTTTCGACAGCAGGAGCCGCGGTGATTTTGATTTCTGGAGTTGAAGTTTCGGTGGTGAGCGCCTCGGCTTCAGTCAAAACGCTGGGATCAGCGGATTGGATTTGCGAATCAGTACTCGCAAGAGTTTCCGAAGAATTTTCGGATGCATAAGCTGGCGCCGCTGCGAGCAGCAAACCAGTTGAGATAGACACGGCGGAGAGGCCGCGGATGGACGTTAGCATGACAACTTCCTTGAATATTTGTTGTTGCTTCGTCCCACCTGCACCCCTGATTGGCTGCCTCTTTTTCGGACAATCTCAATCAGGCGTGAAACTTTCGTGCCCAATAATGCCGCATTGCACAAGAGAAATTGCGCAGTGATCAGTAA
>CAZOLE010000180.1:0-4670 GCA_964580445.1 uncultured Porphyrobacter sp. | reverse complement strand
TTTGCGCACCATCTTTACCGTGGGCGATTACAAGCAAGCGATCTTCGGCTTCCAAGGCACCAGCCCCGAAAACTACGCCCATGCGCGCGATAAAATCGCCAAGCAAATCGCTCAGGCACGCGACAATGCGGCGCAGATCCGCGCCAATCGCCGGTTGCCGGAATGGGCCGATCTTGATCTGGGTAAGAGCTTTCGCACCAGTGCGCCGGTGCTCGAATTCGTCAATGCGGTGATTGATACGCTGGGCTACGAGACATTCGGACTGCCCAAAGCGCCGGAGCCGCATGAAGGCGCGGCGCGCGCTGGCCAAGTGACCTTGTGGAACTACGTCACTGCCGAATCTGACATTGAGGACGGCGACAGCTCAGACGACGGCGAAGAGCGTGATTGGCTTCCAGCGCATGAGACTGTGCTGGCGGGTAAGATTGCGGAGCAGGTGCGCGACTGGCTCTATGGCGAGAATGCGCTGATCCTCGAAAAAGGCGAAGTGCGAAGAGCCACGGCGGGCGATGTCATGGTGCTGGTGCGCAAGCGTGGAGCGCTTGCGGCTCAGATTGTCGGACAATTGCATTCTCGCGGCGTTCCAGTTGCCGGAGTGGACAGGCTTCGGCTTGGCGAACCACTGGCAGTGAACGATGTGCTGGCGGCGTTGCGCTTCGCTGCGCAGCCGCTCGATGATCTGGCGCTTGCCAATCTGCTGGGTTCGCCGTTGGTCGGGTGGTCGCAAGAGGATTTGCTTGAGCATATCCCGCGGCCTGACAAAGTGCGCCTGTGGGACCATTTGCGCGGATCAAGCGATCCATTCGTTCAAAAGACATGCGATAGATTGCAGCCTCTCTTGGCACGCGCTGATTTCGAGACACCGCAAGCCCTGATTGCTTGGCTGCTAACGGGACCGTGGGAAGGGCGCGCCAAGCTGATCGCGCGATTGGGACGCGAAGCGAATGACCCCCTCGATGAGTTGGTGAATGCAGCGTTTGCCTATGAATCGGCGCAAGTGCCGAGCCTTGCGGGCTTTATCCAATGGTTCGATGCATCGACCGAAGACCTAAAGCGCGACGCGGACGAAGCAAGCGGGCAAGTGCGAGTGATGACTGTGCACGGCTCAAAAGGCCTGCAAGCGCCGATTGTGATCCTTGCCGATGCTACTGGCAAACCGGGCGAGGGTGGGGCGCTGGAGCTTGAAGATGCGCCGATGGGCGATGCTTCGGGACGGCATGTACCTCTGCCTGGAATGTCCAAAGATGAGCGAGCAGGCCGCATTGCAGATGCGCATGAGGCTGCGAAAGAATTGGCGCTGCAAGAGCATTGGCGGTTGCTTTATGTGGCGATGACCCGCGCGGAAGAAGCCCTGTTTATCGGCGGTTCGCTGGGTTCGCGGGACGCCAAGAAGGGGCCGCATGAAGACAGTTGGTATGCCCGGTTAGAACCGCTGTTTGGTGGCGATACACTCGCCGATCCGATTTGGAGCGGGCGCAAGGAATTGGGCAATCGGAGTGTAAAGGTTCCGGAGCAAGTCAGCGATAGCGGCGCGACCGAGGCAGTGCCGCTCCCTGCTTGGGCGACGACGCCCATCGGTCCAGAGCCGCGTCCACCGCGGCCACTTGCTCCAAGTGGTGCAGGTGAAGAACAAGGCGCTGATCCACCTCTCGCGGCCGAAGCAGCAATGCAAGCAGCGCGGCGCGGTGTGTTGATCCATAAACTGCTTGAGCGCTTACCTGACATTGATCCGGGCGAGCGCGAGGCGATGGGCCAAACATGGCTGGCAAAGCACGGCTCGGACCTGTCGATTGAAATGCGCGAGGATATGCTGAGCAGCGCGCTTAAAGTGCTCAGTGATCCAGCATTCGCGACGATATTCTCTCCAGATGCTCTGGCTGAGGTACCGCTTGCTGCTAACGTTGGTGGAGTGGTGGTTTCCGGCACCGCCGACCGGTTGCTGGTCAGCGATGACCAAGTGACCGTGATCGACTTCAAGACCACTCGCCGCCCTCCAACAAGCGCGGGCGACATTCCTGCGGCGACCCTGCGCCAGATGGCGGCTTATACGGCGGCGTTGGAAGCAATCTATCCGAGCAAAAGCGTGCGCGCCGGCGTCCTGTACACCCACGCGCCGCAAATGTTTGAATTACCGCCCGAAGCGTTGGCACCGCACAAGCAGCGTTTGGGGGACAAGCAGGAAAGCTTTGCGCCGCTCGATATTGAGTGAGCGCGCCTGGGTCCCTAAGTTAAGCGCAACACTGAACAAAAGGAGATGCCCCCATGGCCACCGTCAATGTCACCGATGACAGTTTTAAAACCGATGTGCTGGAAAGCGATAAGCCCGTGCTAGTCGATTTCTGGGCTGATTGGTGCGGACCGTGCAAGATGATTGCACCGGCCCTTGAAGAGATCAGCAATGAGCTGGGTGAAAGCGTCACCATCGCCAAGATGGACATTATGGAGAACACCGGGATCCCGGCTGAAATAGGCGTTCAGTCGATCCCACTGATGGTGTTGTTCAAGAACGGTGAAGCGGTCGCGCGAAAAGTTGGTGCGGCTCCAAAAAGCCAGCTTAAAGAATGGATTGAAAGCGAAATTTAAGGCTTAACATGAGGGGTGGTGGCAGTTCACTTCCCCTCACTCATTCCCAGACGCTCGACAAATTTATCCCAAATATCCGGACTGGATGCGCCGAGCAGGCCCGGCTTTCCATGTTCATCGACGCGGTATTCGCTCCCGTCGAGCCGTGCGGCTTTACCGCCCGCTTCATTGAGCCACAACACACCCGCCGCATGGTCCCATGGTAGGGTGCGTTTAAAGCTCGACACGTCGTTCTCGCCTAGCGCCAGTCGAGGGTATTGCTCCGCTGCACAGCGCGGAATCTCTACCAATGTATAATGCGGCGCGAGTTTGGCATCGACCATTGCGGTTTGCTCAGGCGTTAAGAACATACGGCTCACAGCGGTCACAGGAGGTTCCTGTCCGGTAGTGCGCGCAGTAATCCTTTCGCCATTCACAAACGCGCCTTCGCCAACACGCGTGTGGCACAGCCGGTCCTTGTGCGGGTCATAAAGCCATCCGGCGACCGCTTTGCCCGCATCGGCCAACGCGATGATCGTCCCGAACGGCTCTTTGCCCTCGGTAAAGTTCGCGGTGCCGTCCAGCGGGTCGATGATCCAACATTGGTCACTGAGCCGTTCCAGCACGGTTTCGTCCTCAGCAACCGCCTCTTCGCCAACGACCGCAACACCGGGCGCGAGTTTCATCAAAGCCTCGGTAAGGAACGCCTCCACCTCGCGGTCTACGATAGTGACGGGGTCATCCTTGCCCTTCATCTCAATCTCGTCATCGGCAAGGGAGCGGAAGCGCGGCATGATCGAACGTTCAGCGGCGAACCGCATCAGGTCACGAATTTCGGCATCAAGCGCAGTCAATTCACTCATGATCTGTAATCCGCATTGATCGAGATATAGCCGTGCGTGAGGTCGCAGGTCCAAACAGTTGCGCGCCCTTCGCCGATGCCCAAATCAACTGCCAAGTCGATTTCCTCGCCCCTTAAATGCTCGGCCACGGGCACTTCGTCATAATCTTCGACGGGCAAGCCATTCTTCGCCGCCCACACTCCGCCAAAGGCGATTGAGAGCTTATCACGGTCCGCCGGTTCGCCAGCCTTACCAACCGCCATAACAACGCGGCCCCAATTGGCATCTTCGCCAGCAATCGCGGTTTTGACGAGCGGGGAGTTGGCGATGCAAAGGGCAACTTTGCGCGCGCTGTCATCATTTGCAGCGCCGGAAACGCGCACGGTAATGAATTTTGAGGCCCCTTCGCCATCGCGCACCACGGATTGGGCGAGGGCGCGGCAGACATCGGTGAGGGCAGCAGCGAAAGCGTCGGCGCCGGGGCTGTCCCACCCGTCTATCCGCGCATTGCCTGCGTGGCCAGTTGCAAATACTTGCACCGTGTCGCTTGTCGACGTGTCGCCATCGACAGTGATGCAGCTGTATGTCTCCAGATTGGCGCAGCTCAGGCATTCTTGGAGGAAAGCGGGCGCTACCGCCGCATCAGTGAAGATATAGCCCAGCATCGTCGCCATATCGGGTGCGATCATGCCGGAGCCTTTGATGATCCCGCACAATTCCACCTGTGTCTCTCCGATCATTGCGGAGGCGTGCGCGCCCTTAGCAAATGTATCGGTGGTGGTGATCGCTAGCGCAGCGTCTTTCCAACTGCACGGCTCAGCTGAAAGCGCCAGTGCGACCCCATCGCGCGCTTTGTCTTTGGGCAGCGGCACGCCGATCACACCGGTGGAGGAGACGAACACATCGCCCGCATCGCAGCCCAAATGCTCAGCGACCTGCGTCATGATCTGTTCGACCGCCTCGCGCCCGCGATAGCCGGTGAAGGCGTTGGAATTGCCCGCATTGACGATCAGCGCGCGCGCCGCGCCCGATTTTGTATTCTCGCGGCCCAGCTCAACTTCGGAAGAGGCACAAGCGCTTTGAGTGAAGACCCCCGCGACGGCGGTGCCTTCCTCCAACTCGACAAAGGTCAGGTCGGCGCGATCCCAATCCTTATACCGCGCTCGCGAAACGCGCAGGGTCACGCCAGCAATCGGCGGCATATCGGGGAAGGGCAGCGCGAGCGGGGAGGGTGCAAGGTCCATAGTGATTGGCGCTTTAAGCGGG
>CAZOLE010000179.1:0-4673 GCA_964580445.1 uncultured Porphyrobacter sp. | reverse complement strand
ACTTTGGACGTCTCGATTGGAATATCAATCAGGACCATCGTGTCGAAGCCACTTATCAGCGTCTCGAAGAGACCAATGTTGAGTTTGATGGTGGAGGGAACACCTTCACCGGCATCAACTCCTTCGAAGACGAAGGAACAATCTCGGATTACTATTCAGTCCGTTTGTATTCCGAGTGGAGCGACAAGGTTTCTACGGAGCTGCGCGTCAGCCGCGCTGAAGTTGGGGACGTTCAAGGCCCTCTGGGCTTTAACGAAGCACAGGCCGAAGACCCGACAGTTCGTCTTGTTGTTGGTTTTGACAATGCAACCAACGGCTTGATCCCCGGCGGCGATAATGGTGGCCTGGCAACTGGGCCCGGTATTTTCCGCTCTGCGAATCAGCTCGACACGAAGATCGATCAGGCGCGCTTTGTGCTCAATTACGATGCGAGCGATGGCCATTTCTTGAAATTTGGCGCTGAGATCAACGATTTGGAAGTGTTCAACCTGTTCGCAATCAACGCGACGGGCACTTTGTTCTTCAACGGTCTGGCGGATTTCGAAGCAGGTTTGCTTGCGCCCGGCACCGGCGGTGACTTTGATGGACCAGATGAGATTATCGAAGACGGTGCAGGTGGCGGTACAATCCGTACCGGCATCGATGGAGACATCAACAACGCAGCGGCGTTGTTCAGTCGTCGCACTTACTCGTTCTTCGTGCAGGACGAATGGGCTGCAACCGATCAACTCAGCATCAACGCTGGTGTTCGGGTTCAGCTCTATGAAGGCGATGCACCGCGCGCGAACCCTGGCTTTGCAGAGCGTCTTGGTTTCACCAACAGAGTATCGTTTGGCGCAATAGACCCGGTCATTCTTCCGCGTCTCTCGGCGACTTACGAATTCGACAACACCGGCTTCTTCTCTAACAGTCGTCTCACTGGCGGTGTCGGAATTTTCGCCGGCGGTGATCCGGTTGTGTTTTTCTCGAACGCATTCTCAAACGATGGTTTCGCATCCGTCACCGGCAATACCGGTGATTGTGCGACGACTGACCTGAACATCGATCCAGGCTCCGGCCAGATCAGTGTTTTGAATAACGGTGTGTTCACCGGCTTCCCGCAATGTGCAATCGATGCTGGCGCAGCGGGTGCTGCGGTTGGCGGTGGCGAAGTTCAGAACATTGATCCGGACTTTGACATTCCGACAGCGATTCGTGCGAATGTTGGTTTCTCAACCGAATTTGGGACAGAAAACGGCTTCTTCTCGAACTGGCGTTTGAACCTCGACTACATCTACACGCGCTTCAACGACACACTGGCTATCCGCGACCTTCTACAGGTCACGGACACGCGCCAGGCGCTGGACGGTTTCACAGTTGATGGTCGCCCGATTATTGCGGCAATCGATCCATTGGTGGCTGGCTGTAACGCGACGTTTGATCGTGACCTTGGTACGTTCACAGGCGTCACCGATGTGTGCTTCAACACCGGGCTTGATGAGTTCTTGCAGCTCACCAACGGCCCAAGTTTTGACAGCCACAACGCGTCACTAATCCTCACAAAACGTTTCAGCGAAGGCGTCTTCACTCAAAACGGCAGTGTCAACATCAACTTCGGCTATGCGTTCAGTGATAGCGAACAAACTATCAACTCGCGCTCTGCCACGGCAGGATCGACTTTTGATGGCACCGCAGTGTTTGATCCACAAAACCCTGCTGTTTCTCAGTCAGGGTTCGAAACGCGCCACAACTTCACGCTTTCGATGTTCTTCCGCGAGGAATTCTTTGATGGTTTTGACACAGGTCTGGGCATTTTCTTCCGTGCATCTGAAGGTCGGCCATACAGCTTGACCTTTGATGATGGCTTCCCTGACTTCCGCGATTCTGGCTCTGCTGAAGAGAACATTCTTGCCTACATCCCAACCGGGATCGATGACCCGAACCTTTCACCAAACAGCGATTTTGTGGCGGTTCAGCAGTTCCTCGATGCGATCAACACCGGGGAGGGCATTGTGAGCGAACTCAACTGTGAGTTCACTCCAGGTGAGACGATTGAACGGAACACTTGTCGCAACCCTTGGTTCTTCGATGTAGACTTCCGCATCAGCCAAGAACTGCCCTTTATCGGCAGTCTAACCGGTGTGGTCCAAGACCGGATCGAAGTGTTTGCCGACTTCAACAACTTCCTCAACATCATCGATAGCGGCTTTAACGTTCGTCGTTCGCTCGGCGATTTTGATGGCCGTGTTGCTTTGTTGACGGGTGAGTTCGATGACGAAGGTCGCTATGTGCTCGACGGTTTCCGCGCATTCGAGGGCGAGGCATTTACCGCAGTCAACAGCAGCGTCTGGCGCATCCAAGTCGGTGCGCGCTATGAATTCTAACTCGTCGCAGTCGACCTAACTGAAACAAGCGGCGGGGCCTTAGCGGGTCCCGCCGTTTGCGTATCAAGGCGGAGCATGGGCGAGAGTGCAGCGAGTTTGAGGCGCCTTGATCTGGCATCCGCTTTTTCCGCTGCTATCGGCTCGCGTTACCTTTGGTCAGTTGTTCTTCGCCTTCGCTCTCGGCAATTGCCAGCAATTCAACAGCGAGCGCTAAAAGCACTTTGCTCTCGCTTTCCACCGTAAGCGCGCGTTCAAACACTGCCGAGTGTTCGCCCAGTTCAGGTTCGCCGCACATCGCGGCACTGCCTGCCAGCTTGTGGATCAACGCCGTCACGTGTGCGAGCGCTTCGGGCTGACAAAGCCCATCGTCCAACGCGCCTGTTTCGATCAGATCTCTCACAGCCTCTATTGCTTCAGAACGCCGTTCTTGCCAGCGGCGCATCAGTTCTGGCGAGCGGTTCAGCATGGCTATGTCGGATACCGTATTCTCGTCATTGACTAGCTGACCTGTCTCGCCAAGCGCATCAGCCACGTGGTCTTCAATGCTCGTCATCGCCTGGTCATGGTGTTCCTCGTCCACAATCCGGGTGGGAAGCCAGCGTTGAAGCGCTTTGGCCAGATCAGCGAACACAAGCGGCTTTGCCAAATGGGCCTGCATTCCCGCATTGCGCGCGGCGCCGATATCATCCGGAAAGGCGTTAGCAGTCAGTGCCACAATCGGCAGCTGCGTCGCATCAATTCCTTCGCTGCGAATAGCGCGGGTCGCTTCGTATCCGTCACAGCCGGGCATTTGAATATCCATCAACACAAGCTCAAACGGATTACCCCGCATGATGCTGTCGATCACCATCGTGATGGCTTCGTGACCGTCATGCGCAATTTCAACGAATTGGCCACATCGCTCCAGCATTTCGGTCATCAAAAACCGGTTCACGTCATGGTCTTCGACCAGCAAGATCCGCGAGGCCTGCGGCAGCAAATCAGCTAGGCTATTGTTGGTTTCGAGGTCCTCACCGATCACCCGCGCAGAGGGCAAGTCCACAACGGGCTCCGTGGGCAGTGTGAGGACGAAGCATGAGCCAACTCCCTCCTCGCTCTCGACCGTGATCGATCCACCAAGCAGCTCAGCAAGCCGCCGGCTTATCGTCAGACCCAATCCGGTGCCGCCAAAGCGCCGCGACGTATCGCTTTCTCCCTGCGTGAACGGCCAAAATATCTTTTCCAACCTTTGAGCGCTGATCCCGATGCCCGTATCGGACACCCGAATACTGCATTCATGTGGCGATGATTTACAATGGACGTGCACGTGTCCAGCTTCGGTGAATTTGACAGCGTTCCCGATCAGATTGAGCACGATCTGCCTCACTCGTAATCCATCGGTCTGCACAAACGGTGGTGAGGCGCCCTCTTTGTCACCGCTCCATTCGAACTCGAATTCCAGCGCAATGCCCTTTTTCTTTGCGTCTGCGCGATGGAGCACAACACAATCTTCAATCGTTTCAGACAAGTCACAAGGTCCGGGATCGATAGCGATCTGCCCAGCTTCGATCTTCGAAAGGTCAAGGATATCGTTGAGGAGCAACATCATTGAACGCCCCGACTCGACGATCATCTGAGCATGGCGTCGTTGTTCATCATCGAGGTCGCTTTGGAGCATCAACTCAGCAAAACCCAAAACACCGTTCATCGGCGTTCGGATTTCGTGGCTCATATTGGCGAGAAATTCCGACTTCGCCCAAGCCGCATTTTCAGCGTGGCGTCGGGCCCGCGTCAGGAGCAGCTCCAGTTCTACTCGCTCAGTAACGTCGCGCGCAGATACAACGATCCCTTCGCTCTCACCGCTCAACGGGTTGGTGGCAAGCGCACATTCGGCTTCAACGAAGGCGGGGCTGCCATCAACATGATCGAGCAGGCGGCGATAGGTGAAACGCTCCTTGTCGCTGTGTCCGCTTAGCATGCGCTCTTGCGCTGTTAGGATACGTTCTCGCGCGTCGCTGTGAACCCTTTCAGACAAGCTTCTGCCGACGAAACTCTGTGGGTCTTCGCCCAGAACCTCGAGCACTGAGTTCGACGCATAGGTGCAAACGCCAGCCAGATCATAGCGCAAGATTGCGTCATTGATGTTCTCAGCAAGTAGATCAATTTCCTGCTTTCCGCGTGAGAGGTTTTCCATGATGCGAACCCGACCGGCCAAGGCGACGGCAACAGGCAATCCGGTCAAGAAATTGACCGCTATGAAGGCCTGCAGCAGTTGTAAGCGCACTCCGTTGGAAGAGTTGGCTGCATAGATCGGCCCGAACCCTTGTGATG
>CAZOLE010000178.1:0-4676 GCA_964580445.1 uncultured Porphyrobacter sp. | reverse complement strand
ACTTCACTGTCAGTTTCGCTTTCAAAAGTCCGACCGGCCGCAGCCAGTTCGGCGCGTAGCTCTTTGAAGTTCTCGATAATGCCGTTGTGCACGATTGCGACTTCACCGGTCGCGTGCGGATGCGCATTGGCCGAGGTCGGCGCGCCATGCGTTGCCCAACGAGTGTGCGCAATCCCAATTTTGCCCGGTGCCGGATCGCCATCCAAAACGCCGACAAGGTGCAGCAACTTGCCCTCTGCGCGGCGACGTACCAATTCGCCTTCGTGCACAGTGCAGACCCCTGCACTGTCATAGCCGCGATATTCCATCCGCCTTAGGCCATCGACCAGACGGTCTGCCACCGCATTGTCGCTAACAATTCCAATGATGCCGCACATAAATCCAGAGAATCCCTTTGTTTCGGCGCGCTCTTACTGCGAATGAATGAACAGGTGCTTGAAGCTTTAGCTCGCCTCTCGCAATCCTTCACGCCAAAGATACAATCCCGCTGCTATTATCAGTCCCGCGCCAAGAAGCGTGTAAAAATCTGGAACATCGTCAAACCACAGCCAACCCATTGTCACCGCGACCAACATTTGCACATAGATCGCCGGGGCGACTTGTGCTGCACCCGCTTTGGAAGTGCCGACATACGCCAACCAATGTGCGGCGCTAGCGGTGACTGCGACGAAGGTGCAGCGCGCTACCACGTCCCAACTTGGCCAACCAAATTCGAACGCTTCGATACCGGACATATTCGCAAGCGATGCGGCAACAATCAGGATTGGCGCGCAAATACCGGCGACAAAGACCTGCATCGACAGAGCGCTACCTTGACCTGCACTCGCCCGGTTGGAAACCATCAACAGCGCGAAGAACACGGCTGATATAAGCGGCAGAAGGGCCGCCCAACCCAGCAATGCCAGATTTGGACGAAGTATGATCGCGACACCCACCAGTGAGACAAGCGAGACACCCCAAGTGTGTGCCTTGACTTTTTCACCAAGCAACAAGCCTGCGAAAACTTGGGTCAGGACTGGCGCGAAGAAAGCAATCGCCATCGCCTCTGCCAGTGGCATCAGATAGATCGCCCAAAAGAAACAGCTTGAGGCCAGCGCAAGGCACCCCCCGCGGGCAATTTGAAGCGGCCAGTGCGTTGGCACAAAGGCTCGGGGTCCCTCGCTACGCCACAACAACACCGACAATCCCAATGCGCCAATCGAAAAGCGCATAGCAGCCACAGCATGAGCAGGCCAATCCGAGGACATTGATTTGACCACCGCATCACCAATGGAAAGCGAAACAAAGCCCACTACCGCATAGGCAAGCCCGCTGCGTTCGGTAGGGGTCATATGGTGGTTGACTTTTCTATAGAGGCCGATCGATCAACAAACCCGCCGTTATCCTGAGAATGCCGCCATTAGCATGGTTTACGATTGCTTAAACCCATGCCGGTAACACCGCCGTTGAAAGCGCGGAGAATGCATCCGCGTGCCCGGGGGCCGTGCGCATTGCAATGACGAAGTTGATTATTCAGATCCCGTGTCTCAACGAAGCAGAAGTGCTGCCTGAGACACTTGCCAAACTGCCGCGCAGTTTGCCCGGAATCGACACGATTGAATACCTCATCATTGATGATGGCTCCTCGGATGATACCTCTGGCGTCGCACAGCGTTGGGGCGTGCATCACATCGTGCGCCACCGGCGCAACCGCGGGTTAGCCGAAGCGTTTCGCAACGGGATCGACCGCTGCCTTGCCGAAGGCGCGGACATTATCGTCAACACTGATGCTGATGGCCAATATGCAGGCGAAGATATTGGCGCAATTGTTGCGCCAGTGGCGGCTGGCGAAGCTGACATTGTGATCGGCGACCGCTCCGTGGCCGAAAACGCGCATTTTTCACCGTTCAAGCGCGCTCTGCAACGCTTAGGTTCCTTTGTGGTTCGCAAGCTTTCTTCGACAGATATCACCGATGCGGTCAGCGGATTCCGGGCCATGACCCGCGATGCCGCTCAGCGGATCAACATCACCACTGAGTTCAGCTACACCACCGACATGCTCATCCAGGCAGGGCGCAAGCGTTTGGCTATCAAGTCGGTCCCAATCCGCACTAACAGCGCCACACGCCCATCGCGCCTATTCAAGTCGATTCCCGGCTTCATCATGTCGCAAGCCATGACAATCACCCGCGCGTACACCACATTCAACGCCTTGCGGGTATTTGTGCTGCTTGGTGCAGCGCTCACCGCACTTGGCCTGCTGCCGATTGCGCGGTTCTTGTGGTTTGTGCTGCTCGGCGATGGCTCTGGCCACATTCAATCGCTGGTAATCGGCGGCGCTTTGCTGGTCGTCGGCGTGCTTGTCACAACGCTTGGTGTGCTAGCAGATCTTATCGCGACCAATCGCAAGCTTATGGAAGCTTCGATGCTCAAACTACGCCGCATCGAAGAGAAGCTCGACACCATTGAAGACGCGCGAGGCGAAGATACGGCTAAGTCAACTGACGGACACAGCGCCGACTCTATCCGCGCGGCATCTTAAACATGAGCGTATCCGCAGCCTCTTCCAATCCAGCACCGTCGCGCCGGTTCGCTTTCAGTGTGCCGGACAAAAGCGCGACATTCTGGCTCTATGCGTTGATTGGGCTGCTGGCAGTCATGCACGTCTCAATGGCGACCGGACGCTCGATCAATTGGGACGAGTTTTGGTTCTACAGCCAGGTTGAAACGGTCGCTCGCGGCGAATTTATGCAGCCCTTGCAGACAATCCACACGCGGTTTTTCTTTTGGCTGCCAGCTATGTCCGGCAGCGAGATTGATCACATCCTGATCGCGCGCGTTTTTATGCTCGGGTGTCTCGGCGTAACCGCTGGCGGGATTTACGCGGTTGCGCAGAAGTTTGCAGACCATCGTACAGCTTTGCTGGCAGCTGCCGCATATTTGGCTGCGGGCTTCACACTACAACACGGCGCTTCGTTCCGGGTTGATCCGATTGTGACGGCTTTGCTGACCACAAGTTTGGCGATTGCCGCACGCACGCGATTGAATGCGCCCGCGATCGTGGCATTGGGCGCGCTTATCGGTCTCGCGGCGATGGTCACCATCAAATTTGTCTTGTGGGCACCCGCTTTTGCCGGGATCGCGCTGTGGCGCTGGCGCGATGAGAACTGGAACTGGCAGTATATTTTCCGTTGGATAGCAGCTGGCGCAGTGGCGCTTTCGACCTTTGCCCTGCTTTATGTGTCTCATGCGACGTCGGGCGGTCCACAGGAGGCCAATGCGGTTGCAGGCGGAATTCTAGAGCGCACTTCTGGCAAGATGTTTAGCTTGGCCACATCGCCCCATTTGCACATGAGCGGCAAGGCTATTTTTACCGCACTGCCGTTGGCTCTTGCGGCCGCGATGGTGCCCTGGGCAATCGCGCGCGGCCAAGAGAACTGGCAAGGCAAAACCGCGCTGGCTTTGATGTGGCTTCCAGTCCTAACGCCTTTATATTACCACAACTCGCTTCCCTATTTTCACCCCTTCATCCTGCCTCCAGTGGTTGTGACCGCTGTTCTTACGCTGCCCTATGTCATTAAGCGGTATGGATCGCACATGGTCGCAGGGGTCATAGCGGCGAGCGCGCTGAGCGTTTGGATCGTCGATGCGCGCGGCGTCACCGAACGACAGCATTCGTTGGTGGACGCGGTGCACGAGATATTCCCCGAACCCGTCGCCTATGTTGATTGCTGCGGGATGATCGGCACATTTCCCAAAGTGAATGAATTTCGCACGCGCTGGGGGATTGAGAAATATCTGCGCACCGGCAAGCCTTTGATCCGCGAGCAGATGCTGGTTCAACCGGTGCCGTTATTGCTGGACAATAAGCGCGAATTTGCAGACGCAATTGATGGCGTTTCTGAGCACACATTGCACCCACAAGACGCCGCTGCTGTGCGCGACACCTATATCCGCATCTGGGGCGATATTTTTGTCGCAGGTCGCATTATCGAAGCGCAGGCGAGCGGCATATGGGATGTGCTCGTCCCCGGCACCTATACGGTCAAAGGGACGCTGAACGTGGATGGTGAAAACTATCGCAGTGGCGATGTGGTGACGTTGAAGCGCGGCGCTGTGACACTGCGCAATGACACCGCCGAACCTGTGCAACTGGTTTGGGGCGAAAACCCCGCGACACCGGCTGGCACTGCGCCAGAACTCTACTGGACTTCGTTCTAAGAGCGCAGCGATGACAGCCGAACCCACCCACCCTATTGAGCCTGCTGCTCCTCACAAACCGCTAGACAGCGCGGCAAAGCGCGTAAAAGCCGCCTTAAGCGCGTACCGCGTTCCCTTGCTTGGATTAGCGGCGAGTGTGTTCGCCGTAGGCCTCGCAATTTCGATTTCACGGCTCGATCTGGCGCTGAGCGACATTGCCCTTGGCTATATCGCATTGTCAGCAATGATCTTTGTGCCAGTCGCGTTCGTTTATGGCGCAGCGAACTTTATGATCATGGCGCGCGGGGCTGGCGTCAAAGTGTCCTTCGCAAGCGCATTTAAGACATCTTGCGTCGCGCAATTTGCCGAATTCCTGCCAATTCCCGGCGGAGCGATTGTGCGCGGTGGCGCATTGATGCGGCAAGGAACGCGCGCGGCGAGCGCAGCGGCGCATGTGACCATCAACGCTTTGCTGTGGGTTGCGTGCGCGGCCATGG
>CAZOLE010000177.1:0-4684 GCA_964580445.1 uncultured Porphyrobacter sp. | reverse complement strand
AATTGGCTGCCGGCGGCCCATCCGGCCCATGCCTGACCCAGTTCACGCAAAGTCGGATCAAGTTTGCGCTCTGGCGAGTGGTAATAAGCAAAGCCTTGAGCTGCGTGTTTGAGTGTATCGGGCGAATTGGCGAAGGTCGTCCACCAGTCGCCGGGCGTGCCTGTTGCGGTGCCGGGTTCAGCGACCGGATCGCGGTCGCCAAACAGGAGGTGATAGAGCGGGAGGAGCGTGGGATCGACTTCGGCTTTGGGAATTTCTCTTAAACGCGGCATTGCCTATGCCTCCAATCGGTCTGTGGCTGTCGCGGGTTCATGGGCGATATCCTCCGGACCAAAGGTCTTCGTGGTCGCAGCAAATTCCATCATGATGCCGTTGGGATCGGTGAAGTACACAGAACGAACAAACACGCCCTTGTGCATCTCAGACGCCATACCCATTGGGCTGTCATCGTGATTCACTACCGCATGAGTATGTTCCACTCCGGCCTCTTGCAAGCGCTCCAGAGCAGCCTCAAGTTCATTCTCTGCCATATCAAACGCTAAGTGATTCATTGAGCCCACTGCGGTCTTCGCATCGAATGGGAACTTCTTCACAGAGGCTATGCCGGGCGCAGCGGCTGGGGCATCTTCCCACCAAAAGAAAGCCACACTGCTGCCATTGCCGCAGTCGAAAAAGAAGTGCTGCCCTCCATCGGGAAGCTGCACGGTTTTGAACAATGGCATTTCGAGCACTTGAGTATAAAACTCGACTGTCTCTTTCATATCTCGGCATACTAGCGCGATATGGTTGATCCCTGTGGTTGCAATCATCAACTTCTCCCGTAATCAAGCTGCCCTTTTGAGCAAGTGCAAGCAAGCCAAATCCGGTTCATTTGCGCTTTGACAAGGACTCGAATCCAACCTATTTAGTTTCAGGTGCAACTAAAAAGATAGTATGTGAGAAACCCCAACCATGACAATACTTCCCGGTGATCTGTTCGAGAATCCAGCTGGCCTTGATGGCTTTGAGTTTGTCGAGTTTTGCGCGCCCGAGAAAGGCATGCTGGAGCCGGTGTTTGAAGCGATGGGTTTCGCCCAAGTCGCTAAACATCGGAGCAAGGATGTGCATTTGTGGCGGCAAGGTGGGATCAATCTGATTGCCAATTATGAGCCACGCTCGGCCGCTTGGTACTTTGCACGCGAACACGGGCCAAGCGCTTGCGGCATGGCGTTCCGAGTGCGTGATGCCGTCAAAGCCTATGATCATTTGATCGAGCAAGGCGCCGAGCCGGTTGCAAATGAACCCGGCCCGATGGAACTGCGCATTCCCGCCATCCGCGGCATCGGCGGGGCGATCATCTATCTGGTCGACCGCTATGCTGGCGATGCAGGCCGGGGCCTTACGATCTATGATAACGACTTTGAGTATCTGCCCGATGTCGATCCCAATCCCGTAGGATGCGGTTTCCAACTGATCGATCACCTGACCCACAACGTCTATGGCGGACGCATGAAATACTGGGCTGATTTCTATGAGAAGCTCTTCAATTTTCAGGAAATTCGATATTTCGACATTAAGGGCGAGTATACCGGCCTAACTTCCAAAGCGCTGACCGCGCCGGATGGCAAGATCCGTATTCCGCTGAACGAAGAAGGCGAGAATGGTAAGGGGCAGATCGAAGAATATCTGCGCGAATATAATGGCGAGGGCATTCAGCATATCGCGCTGATCTGTGATGATTTGGTTGCGTGCTGGGACCGGCTCCAAAAGCATGGCGTGCCATTTATGACCGCTCCCCCGGAAACGTATTACGAGATGCTTTCTGAACGGCTCCCAGGCCATGGCCGCGACGAAGCGGCGCTGAAGACGCGCGGCATCTTGCTGGATGGCACCACCGAAGGCGGCAGCCCGCGCTTGCTGCTCCAAATTTTCGCAGAACCGCGCATTGGACCGGTGTTCTTTGAATTCATCCAGCGTGTGGGCGATTACAAAGACGGCTTTGGAGAAGGCAATTTTAAAGCTCTGTTCGAAAGCATCGAACGCGACCAGATCGCGCGCGGCGTGCTCGATAAAGCCAATGAGCCAGCGCAGTGACCGTTTCAGGCAATCACCCCGTCGCGCTCGCCGGCGTCCATCACGCCGCTTATCGCTGCAAGGATGCGAAAGAGACGGTCGAATGGTATGGCCGCGTGCTTGGCATGGAATACACCACCGCTTTTGCGGAGGATCATGTACCATCGACCGGTGAATATGATCCTTACATGCACGTCTTTCTCGACGCTGGAAACGGCAATATCCTCGCCTTTTTTGAGCTGCCGAACCAGCCTGACATGGGAAAGGACCCGAACACCCCGCAATGGGTGCAGCATCTGGCTTTCCGGGTCGGCTCGGAGGCGCAATTGCTAGCTGCCAAGAATCACATCGAGGCGCAAGGTATTGATGTTCTTGGCCCCACTCATCACGGTATTTTCAAGTCGATCTACTTCTTTGATCCCAATAATCACCGGGTCGAATTGGCTGCCGATATTGGGACAGAGGACCAGTATGCAGAGCTTAAGCGCGTTGCGCCAATGATGCTGAAGGAGTGGAGCGAGACGAAGAAAGCGCCTCGTCACGCAGATTGGCTTCATGAAATTGCCCGCGAGAACCACCAAGACGAATCGAAGGGCGATTGAATTCAAACGTTTGCGCTTGGGTGCGCCAGTGCAACTTGGTTGCCTACATAGCGAGATTTTCTGCGCTAGTGGATCATCGCGATAGCCTTAATGTTTAGTTGACTCCTCCCCAGCCTCTCCATAACCCTTCTCCTGCCTGATAGAGACAAGGTCGCTAAACACAGTCCGCAGGTCTAGCTTAAAATCCCGGGGGGAAGCTGGATGAATCCGGTAGCGACTGCTGCACAATTTTCGGTGTCCGCAAGAAGCCTTGGCGTCGCCTTGGCCTGCGGAATATTTGTATCTGGATCGGCGAACGCTCAGGACGCGCCGCTACCGACAGGTCAAACCCGCGGCGAACTTGAAACGCCTGAGCTAGAAGATGACCGAACTGACTCAATAAGCACTGAGTTTCGGCGCGATTCCGGTTCAAGGCAAAGCTGTCCGTTCGATGAGAACGGAGCGCGCATTTCAATCAACCAATTACAATTCGTCGATGGGCGACCCGTTTCGGAAGGTGGCAATGGTGCACTTGCGCCTGAGCTGGCGGAGTCGCTGGCAAGCGTGCCGCAACCAAGCGGTGAGTACAGCCTTACTGCGATTTGTGATCTGCGCGATGCAGCAAACGATGCTTTGCGACGTGATGGTTGGATTGCGACCGTCCAAGTGCCACCACAAGAACTGGACGGTACACTGACGCTGAATGTGATTTCGGCGCGGCTAACAGAAATTCGGATCACCGGTGAGACTGGCCCCTATCGTGATTTACTTCAGGATTTGCTTGCTCCGTTGACACAGCTTGACCCGCTTAATGAGCGCGATGCTGAGCGTATTTTGTTGAACGCCAATGACGTTCCCGGCCTTGATGTTCGCTTGGCGCTCGCCCCGGCGGGAGAAGGTGGCGGTGCCGTGGTTGGCAATCTCTCTGCCAATTATGAACGCTTCGCCGCTTACGTGAACGCGCGCAATTACAACGCAGCCAGCATTGGCCGCGAAACCGTGTTTGGCCGGGTAGAGTATTATGGCCTGACCGGCCTGTCGGATATCACGCATATCGGCGCGCAAACAACGGTCGACTTCAACGAACAATTCATCGTCGAAGTGGGCCACGAGTTTGGAGTGGGCTCGCAGAATATCCGGATCGGCACCAGCGCTGTTTACGCCAGCGCAAGGCCCGATATTCAAGACCTTGACCTGCAAACTGATACGTTTGTAGCCAACGTCAACGCGTCATATCCTTGGCTGCGCACGCCGCTGACAGCGGTGGACTTTACTCTTGGCTTTGATTTTGCCGAACAAGAAACCAGCGTCGGTCCCGTTCCGATTAGCAAAGACTCGCTGCGGACGTTTTATGTGCGCGGGGACATTCAGGGGCAAAAGCGCAGGCTCAACCGCGATCCTTTGTTCGCCTATTCCGGCTTTCTCGAAGTGCGCCAAGGCGTCAGCTTTTTGGGTGCGACCGATGTTGGCGCATTCGGTACCTCCGAAACTGACGGGGTTACCGCTTCGCGGCCATTCGGCTTTTCCGATGCGACAGTGATGCGAGGTGCTGCCGATGTCACGTGGTTCCCGGTGCGAGGCTTTGACTTACGTGCTCGCGTTGAAGGGCAACTCACCAACCGCCCGCTTTTGAACTTTGATGAATTTGCGATCGGTAACCTCAGCATCGGGCGAGGTTACGATCCCGGCGCAAACAGTGGGGACCGTGCAATTGGCGGGGTGGCCGAAGCTACTGCAACATTGCTCAACCAAGCGCAGCATCGCCTAAGGTTGTTCGGCTTTTTCGACATTGTCCAGCTTGAAAACCTTGATCGCGGTACGCCTGATCCAAGGCGCACTTTGCGTTCGGTCGGCGGCGGACTGCGCTACAGTTTCGGACCTGCGATCAACGCCGAGTTGATCTTTGCAGAGCCGCTAGATCGCCCGCTCTTTTTCGACAATGAGGACCAGCCATCGCGCGTCTTGTTCTCAATCACCACCAAACTCCCGGCACTGGTCCGCTAATCACGCAAAGCGGCAGGAGATATTACAATGGTAGTCGCCCACAGCAC
>CAZOLE010000176.1:0-4691 GCA_964580445.1 uncultured Porphyrobacter sp. | reverse complement strand
GATTGAGGGCTATTCACCGTATCACAAGATCGTGAAGGACGCAGATTATCCAACGCCTTTCCTTTGGGCATCGACCGCTGATGATCGAACGCACCCTGCCCATGCCCGCAAAGGCGCAGCCAAATTGAAAGAGCTGGGCCACTCATATTTCTACTTCGAAGACACTGTCGGAGGGCACTCTGGCGGGGTCGACAATGAACAGCGTGCCAAACTGCAAGCGCTGCAATATGTCTATCTCATGCAACGCTTGATGGATGCGCCGGAATAAGTCGACTCAGGTCAACTAAGCAAAAAGTACAAACACTTCATTCGGCCTCGACATCGCAATGTCGGGGCCGTTTTTCTGTGATTGTAAAGCACTCCGACGGTTTCGGCTCCACTCGCCGCGCGTGCAGAACACAAAACAACGTCAATTCAAAATCAACCATCTCTGGCAAGGTCTGGCTAACCTTTGGAGGCAATTCTCAGTGTCATAAGAAAAGCAAGACGGGGCCAAACAGGGGACTACCATAAGGAGCTTTGCTGTGACCTATCCGCAAGACCAATCAATAGCCGAAGTAATTAAGGCCTATGGCCTGCCAAAGTCCCACCGCACCCATTGGTCGCGAGCGCGCAAGGCCAGCGTCGTGAAGGCCGTCCACGAGGACGCATTGAGCTTCACCGAAGCGCGTGATCGCTATCTTCTGTCCCGCAGCGAGTTTGAAGAATGGGAACGCGACTTCGCTTGATTCCCCTTTGGCTTAGTCAAAATCGGGCGCCGCAACTTCGATCATAACCTCATTGCGGCGGCGCTCGCCCGGCACCATCGGCGCATCATAGAAAGCGTATTCAAACCCGCTGATCGCTTTGATGCCTTGGTCTTTCATCCATTCGGTGAGTTTAGCTTCCATGATCGCGATTTCGTTGGGCCGCGCATAGCCGTTGAAACGCACTGTCGCCATGCGCCGTGCGGGCACCTTTGTGAGCGTAATATCAGCTGGCGCCTTTGGCAGCGTTTCCAGCGTAAACTTGGCAGGCATTACAAAGCGCATGCGCCACTGGCCTTCAACCGCTTCGTCTTGCAGCACCGGAGCTGTCATCTCGATCGACTCATTTTGCGCGCGCCGATCTTGGATTACTGGCGATGTCATTGCGATCCGCTCACCGCCAGCCGGACGATCCTGCGCGAAGATGTAAGCGGCTAGCCGGCGAAAGCTCTTTGAACTGGCTTCGCGACGCGATCCGCTATGCGTGACTTCAGCGACAACGATTGCGGGATAGTCCCGCAGTTGGAAGGCTGTGTCTTCTTGAACAAGGGTATAGGCGGGCTCTTCGGTGTCGGGATACTGCGCCTGAACGACCACCGCGCTCAACGCGGCAACCCCAAATCCTGCTGCTATCCATTTGCCCACGCTCATACCGGTCCATCCAAACTGCTTGTGTTCTTCATCAGCAGTTTCCTGCGCAAAAGGTTCCCGGATGAGGATGTTGTTGTTCGGTAGAGCATCTATCGGCGCGTCGGTGCGTGGAAGTCTGACGGTTTATTCTCCACCCATTTCACGAACTTCTCAACCGCCGGATTGGCACGGATCACGTCCACATGATCGCCAATCCGCGCCAATTCGGCATTGGTAAAGTTCGCGTGGATCGTCTTGTGGCAAATGGGATGCACAGGGACTGTCGCTTTGCCCTTTTTCGACTTCGGCACCGGATGATGCCACTGGATCAGCGTCGCAAACGGCCGCCCACATAGCCAGCACGTTTGCTCAGCACCGCTCAAAATGGATCAGCGCGCGCAGATTCCTCTGTGAACAGGCCGTCGGTTTCCTCAAGGTACTTCGCCGCCAGGTCATAATCGACAGACTTCACATTAGGATCATCGCAGACCTGAACGTTGAGGACTTTTTCCCCGCTAAGCGCAATCACACCATCGCTGATCGCGGGGTTGTTTGGCTCACCCGGCTCGAAATTGGTGCGCACAATGCGGCTGAATACGATGTATTGTGTACCCTTATTGTCGAAGGAGAGCTGGATCTCACCGCCACCAGAATAAGCTGCTGAGAAATACTCTTTGCCTTTGAGTGAAAGCTCGGCGCTATCCTTGCCATAACGATAATCGACACCCTTTTCGGAAGCACAGACCGCGATCTGTTTACCGTTTTTCGCCTTGCAGGAGAAAACGGTCAGTTCGTCATCGGCGCAAGCCACGCTGACCTTCTCAGCCGTTTCGGCTTTGGCACTGTCGCCCTGCGGTTCTGCAGAATCTTCTGTCTTTGTTTCGCTTGGCTCGCTTGAACCAGCAGCTTCGGAGCCATTGACGGCCCGAGTATCAGTCTCAGTTGTTTCAGAATTTTCAGCAGTGCACCCCGCCAATAGCGCAATTGCGCAAACCCCCATTGCAATTTTCATTAGGCACCCTTCTTCTCTGCGGCTTTCTTCTTTTTCATCGTATCATGGAAACGGTCAGCCCACCCATCTTTTACGAGCTGTTCTGCGCGCACCATCCGCAGCTCTCCTGCGGCCACATCGCGGCTAACCGTTGAGCCAGCGGCGACTATCGAATCCGCACCGATTTTGACCGGCGCTACCAAAGCGCTGTTGGAGCCAATAAAGGCGCGTTCGCCGATCACCGTATGGTACTTGAAGTAGCCATCATAATTGCAGGTGATTGTGCCCGCGCCGATATTGGCGTTCGCACCTACCGTCGCATCGCCGATATAGGAAAGGTGACTGGCTTTCGCGCCAGGACCAAGCGTCGCTTTCTTCATTTCGACGAAATTGCCGACAAAACTGCCCTCTTCAAGTATCGCCCCAGGACGCAGCCGTGCAAACGGCCCAACTTGAACGTCAGTTGCGAGAGTTGCGCCCTCAATATGGGTGTAGGCTTTGATGTGCACGCCATCCGCGATGGTGACGCCGGGGCCAAAGACCACATGTGGATCGACCGTAACATCGCGGCCTAGCACTGTATCGTGGCTGAAAAAGACGGTATCGGGCGCTTTCAAAGTTGCGCCATCGGCCATTGCCTGTTCGCGTCGCTCTTTTTGCCAGCGTTGTTCTGCATCGGCGAGTTCGGCACGGCTGTTGATCCCGGCTACTTCGTCAGGATCGCATTCAACCACCACAACTTTGTCACCACGTGCAATCGCACCGGTCGCCACGTCGGGCAGGTAATACTCACCTTGCGCATTGTCGTTATCTACTGCGTCCAAGAGGGGCCACATATCGTGCGAATGCGCAACGATCAGACCAGAATTGCACAGGTCAACCGAACGCTCTGCATCACTTGCGTCCTTGAATTCGACCATCTTTAGGACAGTGCCATCGTCCTCTGCAATGATCCGGCCATAAGCAAGCGGGTCAGCAGGTCGGAACCCAAGAACCGCAACCGTTGCCCCGCCATCCAAGGCAAGGAGCAAGTTACGAACCGTCTCGGCGGTCACCATCGGTACATCGCCAAAAGTCACAAGGATATTGCCGCTAAAGCCGCTGAGCGCTTCCTTTGCCTGCAAAGCCGCATGCGCAGTGCCATGCTGTGGATCTTGCAAGGCACTTAAGACGCCTCGCCCTTCCAACGCCGCATCAACCTGTTCGCGGCGATCACCGACCACAACCACCATCCTTTGCGGTTCAAGCGCGCCGAAACTATCGAGCAAATGCTCTAGCATCGGTTTTCCCGCAATCGGGTGCAGTACCTTGTGCAGATCGCTTTTCATGCGCGTGCCCTTGCCCGCGGCAAGGATAATGGCGGCGAATTCAGTCATGCTAATCCTTATGCTGATGCAACTCATATAGCGCCCCCCGCTTGGCAGCAAATGCTTGCGGTTTGAAGTCGCTTACGCCACCCGCATGCACGATTGGAGTGACAATGGTAGATTTTCCGTTCGATGCGGTCGGTTTTGACCTCGATGGCACACTGCTTGATACGTTCGAGGACCTAGGGACGGCGGTGAACCATGCGTTGGCACTCGGCAACTATGACGCAGTGCCCGTTAACACCTCAAAAGATCTAATTGGCGGCGGTGCAAAAGCGATGTTGGCGCAGGCCATACAGTCCCAAGGCGGCATTTCTGGCGGGCTCGAAGGTGATGATTTCCGCGCGCTGTATAAGAGCATGCTCGGCTACTACTCAGAGCACAATGCGGTTCACTCAAAGCCCTACCCTCACGACCGTGAGGTGGTTGCCGCTCTCACAAAGCGGGGCGTCAAAGTGGCAGTGGTCACGAACAAGTTTGAAGAATTTGCGCGCTCAATCCTTACGCAGCTCGACTTCATTGAACCTTTCGAAACCGTGATCGGCGGAAATTCGATGGGCAAAGGCGCGGATGGGAAATACCTCTCCAAACCCCACCCTGAACCCGTTTTGGAAGCGCACAGGATATGTGGCGGTGACCGCTTCGTCTTTGTTGGAGACTCGACCTATGACGTAAAAGCCGCGCGCGCCGCCAGTGTCCCGGTGATAGCCGCCGCCTATGGTTATTGCGACAAGCCACCCCATGAGTTGGGAGCGGATGCGGTAATCGATTCGCTCGACCAGCTCATCGCAGCGCTGGAAAGCCTCTAATCAAGGGCTTACCCTTACGGCATTGCGCTGTGATTCTTGAGAGTGTTGCAACACCGGGCTGAAAGTGCCACGCAGCGCCCAACAGATAAGTTTACGCCCGCGTCAAGCGGACGCCCCGAAAGAGGATTGAAGGAAGGACATTCATATG
>CAZOLE010000175.1:0-4698 GCA_964580445.1 uncultured Porphyrobacter sp. | reverse complement strand
TGCATCTTCCATGATCGTCAGCATGGGCTTGCCTGAACTGTCATCAATTTGTGGGATGATCGGTTTAACTGGGATCGCTTCTGCTTGCGCGCGCGCCGCTTCATAGCTGGAAAACAACGCCAAACGCTCCAGATTGCGGCGGGTGGGAAAGATCACTTTGATCTCGCCAGCCTCAGCCATATCCAGCGCCCCTTGCGCGCTGGTCCAAAATAGTCGTGTGTTCTCCGAGTTGTCGACCGAGACATCGACTTCCCCAGTCCCAATGTTGGCAAGGTAAAAGCGCGTGTCAAAGACACGCGGGATGTTCTCATTTTTTGGGAACCATCGAGCAAAGGGCGTAATTTGCGACAGGTCGAGTGACCAATCGAACGCATTCAAGACCGGGGCGAGGGCGCCTTTGTCTTCCAACATTGTGCGCGCTGCGGCGGCACTCTCAGCGGTAATGTCACCGGTTAGACCCAGTGCAAGGCCCGTCTCTTCGAGGGTTTCTCTGATAGCGGCGATTTGGTGAGCAGCTTCCTCGCCAGTCATTTCGACCGCTTGATCAGCGGCAATTACCTCGCCCAATTCAAAGTCGGCCGGGTCCACGCGGCCACCGGGGAACACAGCCATGCCGCCTGCAAAGCTCATCGTCCTAGAACGCACCGTGATAAGCACTTGCGGAGCGCCATCATCGGGAGCGTCGCGGAATATTATGATCGTGGCGGCTGGTATGCCTTCTGGTGCGGGCTTCGCAGCTGTGGCTTTGGGATCTTTGGTCATCGCCAAGAGTGATGCCGCTCTTCAGGCGCCTTGCCAAGTGACAGAACAATCAGGAGACCTGTTTCTGTCGGTTTCTTTTACATTCTTGAGAGATATTAATTCGCGTTAAGCATCTAATCTATTGAATTTATTGCACCGAATAAGTTTGGCACGGTGGATGCATTATACATTGCAGATATAATGGTCTTCGAATGAGGCGCGACCTTCCTGGTCTCTGGGTCAAGCCTCCCCGAAAAAAGAACCGCCCCGTCTGGTACAACGGGGCGGTTTCTTTTTGTCCGTATCAGATGTGGTGAAAGCGCCGGATCTAGCCTTCGGCTTTGGCGACACCTTGTTCGTCGAGGGTTGTTTGCAGTTCGCCCGCTTCGAACATTTCCATCATTATATCGCTGCCGCCCAGAAATTCGCCTTTGACGTAAAGCTGAGGGATGGTTGGCCAATCTGAATAGGTCTTGATCCCCTGGCGCACTTCCATGTCTTGCAGCACATCGACGCTTTCATACGCCACGCCACAATGTTCGAGGATCGCGACCGCACGACTGGAAAAGCCGCATTGCGGAAATAGCGGGGTGCCCTTCATAAACAGGACGACGTCGTTCTCTTTGACGACAGTTTGAATGCGCGTGTGGATTTCGTCAGCCATAGTTGCGAGGCCCTTGGTTTTATAACTTCGATGCAGGTTACGTGGGGACCACAGTGCTCACTTGCAAGGCGTGCAGTTCACCGCCCATCTTCGCGCCGAAGGCGGCATAGACCATCTTGTGTTGTTGCACGCGGTTTTTGCCTGCAAATTGAGGCGCTGTAACCTTCGCTGCCCAATGATCGTCATCACCTGCAAGGTCAGTCAGTTCGACTGTCGCACCGGGGAGAGCCGCTAAGATTGCCGCTTCGATATCCGCGCCTTTCATCGGCATCGGATTACTGATCGCTCATGAATTGGCGTTTGGCCTCGATCGTCATTTCCTCAAGCTTTGCGCGAATGTCGGCTTCGCTTACATCGCTCTCAGCAGCGGTCAGATCGCCTAGCAGTTTGCGGATCACATCCTCATCGCCGGCTTCTTCGAAATCGGCTTGGACAACCGCTTTCTTGTAAGCGTCGGTCTCTTCCTCGGTGAGGTTCATCAGGCCCGCAGCCCATTCGCCCAAAAGACGGTTGCGACGCGCTGCCACTTTGAACGCGGTTTCTTCGTCCATTGCGAACTTGGCTTCTTCGCCGCGCTGGCGATCGGTGAAATCGGTCATGTGAACCCTTTTTTTTAAACGCTGCCGTAGAGATAGGATCAGCAGCGCAGCGCGGCAAGGCGCTTTCGTCGCAAAAGCGGTCTAATCCATTGTCACGACAAGCTTGCCAACTGCCTCGCGGTTCTCAAGCTTTGCGATGGCATCGCCCGCTCGTTCAAGTGGGAAGGTTTCGGAGACCAGCGGATCAATCTTGCCAGCTTGCATCAGGGCGAACAGTTCGTTGACTTGCTCCATGAACTTGATCGGTTCGCGTGCGGTGAATGCGCCCCAGAACACGCCGCAAATGTCGCAAGATTTGAGCAATGTGAGATTGAGCGGCATTTTTGCGATGCCAGCGGGGAATCCGACCACAAGGAAGCGGCCTTCCCAAGCGATGGAGCGCAATGCAGGCTCGGAATATTGTCCGCCAACAATGTCGTAGACGATGTTAGCGCCGTTGGGTCCGCATGCGGCTTTGAACGCGTTGGCCAGCTCTTTGGAGGCTGCTTTGTCCATTTCGTCGCGCGGGTAGATGACGACTTCGTCCGCGCCCGCTTTTTTGGCAACTTCGCCTTTTGCTTCGCTTGAAACCGCCGCGACGACTTTTGCGCCAAACGCCTTTGCGAGTTCAACCGCAGACAAGCCAACACCGCCTGCTGCGCCAAGGATCAGGACCGTATCGCCTTCATTGATGTGGCCACGATCCTTTAAACCGTGGATTGTTGTGCCGTATGTCATCAACAACGAGGCTGCTTTTTCGAATGGTACACCTTCGGGGATCGGGAACATCCTGTTTGCAGGCACAACCGCCTTTTCGCGCAGGCCTCCATTGCCCATGCCTGCCATAACCCGGTCGCCGACTTTGAAGTTCTCATCCCCTTCGCCAACCGCTTCGACAACGCCTGCCAATTCGCCGCCGGGCGAGTAAGGGCGCTCTGGTTTGAACTGATACAAGTCACGAATCATCAACGTGTCGGGATAGTTGATCGCGCAAGCTTTCACCGCCACCAACACTTCGCCTTTGCCGGGTGTGGGGACCTCGATCTCGTCCAGCGTCAAGGTCTCCGGGCCGCCAACTTCGTGCGTGCGGATGGCTTTCATGTGTTTCTCTCCGATTAGATATTGGTGCCGCGTGTCAGCCATTCCTGCTGATTTGTGCGGATGCTTTCAAACTGCGCAATAGCGTTACTGCGTTCCAGCGTGAGCGCAACTTCATCCAGCCCGCCGAGCAAACAATGTTTGCGAAAAGGATCGATCTCAAACTCGAAACGATCCTGAAACTCGGTAGTGACCGTCTGATTTTCCAAATCAATGTGAATAGGATCGCTTGCGCGGGCGACTTCCAAAAGACGGTCCACCGCTTCTTGTGGCAAGACTACGGGCAAGATGCCGTTCTTCACCGCATTGCCTGAGAATATGTCCGAATAACTTGGTGCAATTACCGCGCGAATGCCCATGTCGCCAATTGCCCAAGCGGCGTGTTCGCGGCTTGACCCGCAACCGAAGTTATCGCCGGCAATTAGTATCGGCGCGCCCGCATAGGTCTGATCGTCAAATACGTTGCCTTCGACCTGACGGATCGATTCGAATGCACCCTGTCCGAGCCCTTCGCGGGTGATGGTCTTAAGCCATTCAGCCGAAATAATAATATCTGTGTCGATGTTCTTAGCGCCGAGCGGGTAAGCGCGGCCAGATACCTGTGCAATCGGTTCCATGGTCGGTCCTGAGTTAGTCGGTTTCGGGTGGTTCGCCCGATGGCGGGGTGGTGCTTTGATCCGCGCCAAGAGCATTGTTTTCGCGCGCTTTCTTGCTGCGCCGCCCAACATATAAAAGCGCTGCAGCAACGGCTGCGGAGCCGATCGTTGCCGCCGCTCCGATCGCTACTTTGCTGGGGCCAGATTTCTTCGAGGTTTCGATGTTGTCTTTGTCAGTCATTTGTAAAACATGAGGCGCGACGGCGGCCTTTGCAAGCCATCATACATCAAAGTTCGCGGACATCTGTGAGTTTGCCGGTCACTGCCGCAGCGGCAGCCATGGCTGGTGAAAGCAAATGGGTGCGTGCGCCGGGTCCCTGACGACCAACGAAATTGCGGTTCGAAGTGGACGCGCAGCGTTCTCCGGCTGGCACTTTGTCGGGGTTCATACCCAGACATGCAGAACAACCCGGTTCGCGCCATTCAAAACCCGCATCAGTAAAGACCTTGTCTAGCCCTTCTTCTTCGGCTTGCATTTTGACCAGTCCAGAGCCTGGAACTACGATCGCCCAGTTCACGTTGGGTGCCTTTGTGCGCCCTTCAAGCACTTTTGCGGCGGCGCGCAAATCTTCGATCCGGCTGTTAGTGCAGCTGCCGATAAAGATATTCTCAACCGGGATTTCGGTCATCTTGGTACCGGGTTTGAGGCCCATGTAATCCAAGCTTTTTTGCGCCGCTTCGCGCTTCGATGCGTCGGCAAAGCTTGTCGGCAAGGGCACTTCGCCGGCGATGGACACGACATCCTCGGGGCTTGTACCCCAAGTCACTGTGGGCGCGACTTCGGAGGCATCGATAGTGACGGACTTGGCGAATTGTGCACCCTCATCGCTGCGCAGCGTCTTCCCAATAGGCGAGCGCTTCTTCCCAAGCCCCACCCTTCGGCGACATGGGGCGACCTTTGAGATAACGGAAAACGGTCTCATCAGGCGCGACCAACCCGGCACGCGCGCCTGCTTCGATG
>CAZOLE010000174.1:0-4702 GCA_964580445.1 uncultured Porphyrobacter sp. | reverse complement strand
CATATATGGAACGCACCGGCGAAGTGACGGTTCAAGAGGTCGTCCACGACCCTTTTGAATCGACCATCGTGCTCAGCGACAAGAAGCGCGAAGCACTGAAGTCGCAAATCAAACGGGATGCTGCCTGAGACGTTAGCTAGTCTGGCGTTAGTTCCGACTTTCACGACATCTTCAGTCAACGGTCGGGCAGCCGCTCTGTGGCTCGACGGACCCCCGATGCTTGAGGCTGGATGGTAGACCAACATAGCTCAATTGGTGGAGCATCTGACACTTAGTGATCGGGCACCATGGGCGCGCGCTATTGAGTAGACCATTTTTAGGTCACACTGACTGGCCCATACTTGCAATCACATCCTAATGTGATACGAGCCTTGCATGAGCACATCTACAATCACACGCGTTTGCGATCTCGTCACATCTGGTGAAATGACCAAAGCGGGCCTCGCCCGTGCTGCAGGCCTTCATGCCAACACTCTGCGCGATGCCGGGGAGTCGGATTGGAACCCTACCGCTGAAACGCTCAGCAAGATCGAGGCATTCCTCGATGCCAATGATGATCGACCCGTGTTGGTAAGCGCAGAAGAGATTATCGACGAAGCGCGCAATGGCCGGATGTATATCCTTGTCGATGATGAGGACCGCGAAAACGAAGGGGATCTTATCATCCCAGCGCAAATGGCCACCCCTGCCGCGATCAACTTTATGGCGATGCACGGGCGAGGGTTGATCTGTTTGGCTCTGGATAAGGCACGTGTCGATGTTCTCGGGCTGGAGCCGATGAGCCGCAACAACAAAGAAAGCATGCAAACGGCTTTCACGATCTCGATCGAGGCGAAAGAAGGTGTGACGACCGGAATCTCTGCGGCGGATCGCGCGCGAACGGTCGCGGTCGCTATCGATTCCAGCAAAGGACCCGAGGATATCGTCACGCCCGGCCATGTCTTCCCATTGACCGCACGCGAAGGCGGAACACTTGTTCGCGCTGGCCATACCGAAGCCGCCGTTGATATCTCACGCATAGCAGGCCTCAATCCCTCAGGCGTGATCTGTGAGATCATGAACGAAGATGGGACCATGGCGCGGCTTGATGATCTTGTCGCGTTTGCGCGCAAACATGACCTCAAAATCGGTACAATCCGCGACCTAATCGCCTATCGGATGCGTAACGATCACTTGGTCGAACGGTTGGATGAGCGCAGTTTTGAAAGCGACTATGGCGGGCAATGGCGGATGATCACCTATCGTGACCGGATTGCGAATGCCGAGGCATATGTCCTGCAAAAAGGACATGTGACACCTGACGCCCCTACCCTTACCCGCGTTCATCCAATCTCGGTTTTTGACGATGTGCTGGGCGCACCAGGACCGCGCAAACGAACTTTGCAACGAGCGATGCACGCCATAGGCGAACATGGATCGGGCATCATCGTAATCCTGACACAACGAATTGGCTCTGGTGAATGGAGCAAGGACGAAGAAATCCGCAACATTGGCATCGGTTCGCAGATCCTCGCAGACTTAGGCGTGGAAGATATGGTGCTGTTGTCCAATTCGCGGCCTGACCTTGTGGCAATTGAAGGCTATGGCCTTACCATTTCCGATCACAGACCTATTCCGGAGTAAGGTTCATGGCTCGCATTCTGATTGTCGAAGCGCGATTTTATACGCATTTGAATGACATGCTGATCAAAGGCGCTGAAGCTGCGATCATAGGCGCCGGTCACGAAGCCGAAGTGCTCACTGTGCCCGGCGCACTTGAGGTGCCCGGGGCGATCGCGCTTGCTGCGGAAAGCGGCGAGTATGATGGATTTGTCGCGACTGGTGTCGTGATCCGGGGCGAGACCTATCACTTCGAGATTGTTGCGGGTGAAAGCGCGCGGGCGATTATGGCCCTGACGATGGACGGAATTCCGATTGGCAACGGTATCCTGACAACAGAGAATGAAGATCAAGCACTTGTTCGTGCGGACCCAGCGCAGAAAAACAAAGGTGGCGAAGCGGCTGAGGCTGCTCTGGCGCTGTTGAATTTGGTAAAGCGTTTCGCCCCTTAACCTAAACGTCTTGTCTATTTCGATAGGGGTATTCCCTCATACTACGTATTTTTCCGATGTAGCTTTTCTGAAGGGCTTCACCGAAACCCCTTGTCGGCACGCAGTGGCAATTCACTCACATTTTGCTTCCGAATTATCAGTGTCTTTTGAAAAGATTGCATAACATGAGAACTGAAATACCGACGATTCAACTCCACGGTCCCGCCGATGAAATCGCGCCGATCATGGCGTCGCTTGAGCAATGTTTGAGCGAGTTGGACATGCTTGGGACCGGGATCGCTGCGGCGCATCTCGATGCTGCCATTCACCAACTCAAACGGGATCAGGCGCAGATAGCCGGTGATCGCTAAACAGCCTTGATGCCGGCACGCGCGCTGATTGCATTTTTGTATCAAAAATTGAAACAAGCACTCCGTAGTAATCCGTAAAGCCACGAACTCTTCTCAATTGTATAAGAATGTTTCGAGGCGACATAGCGTTACAATCAGTCAGGCGATTGTGCTGTGCTCAGCTTCTTGCAACCGAAGGAGGATGAGCTTTGCGGATTGGGCAAAGAGGCGGATATCTCTTCGCAGCTCGCCAAGCGGCGAACACCTTGGCACATTCTGATGAATGTCAGCGTTCGTTGCGCGAGCGCGCACGGCGAACGCTTTGGCACATTGCGCAGCCAATGATCAGAGCTGGAGCGGCGCATGAAATTGGATGAGCCAGATGCAGGTCGTTACTTGGCCGATTCAATCACGGCAGCGAGTGAAACAGACTTTGGGAAGGGTTCGGACCTAAGCCCCTTCGCAGATCAATTGATGGCGATTGCGCAGCAATTGCGCGATGGTGAGTTTGCCCCGCCTTTTGAAGCGTCAGTTATCTCCCCAAACAAAGAGTCTGTGAAACCGACCTTACCGACCAATCGAGATCAATTCCTCGCTCTGGCGAAACGTATTTATGCAATCCGTCGTCGTCGCGGCAGCATCTTTGGGAATCCCGACCTTTTTGGAGAACCTGCTTGGGATATCTTACTCGATCTCTACATCGCTCACATCGAGCAAAAGCCAGTATCAGTGTCGAGCGCCTGTATCGGCTCCGCCGCTCCACCCACCACTGCACTGCGTTGGTTGGGGGTACTCGCAGAAGACGATCTCATCATTCGTGAGCAGGATCGTGATGATCAGCGCCGCGTACTTGTCCGACTGACCGAGCGCGGGGTGGAAGCGATGGAAACCTATTTCGCCAAAGTGGCGGGAATCTAGACGATTACCTGCACTTCCGGCGCCTACGTGTGGTCGCAACCACTCGCCCTCAGGCGGCGTACCCGGTCCAGAGAATCCTCGGATATCCCGCAGCTTTGAATAGCCGCGCCGATTGTTAGTCGCTCAGCGCACCAAAACACGCCCGCCCAGCATAGGTTGCGCTCGCACCAAGCTCTTCTTCAATCCGGATCAATTGATTGTATTTCGCAAGCCGGTCAGATCGCGCAAGCGAGCCGGTCTTGATCTGCCCGCAATTGGTCGCGACCGCCAAATCGGCGATAGTCGCATCTTCGGTCTCGCCAGAACGGTGGCTCATTACTGATGTATAGCTCGCACGGTGGGCCATATCGACTGCCGCAAGCGTTTCGGTGAGTGTGCCAATTTGATTGACCTTTACCAACAGCGAATTCGCCAGCCCCTTAGCAATACCATCGCTCAGGCGCTCTGGGTTGGTCACGAACAAGTCATCGCCAACCAATTGAACCTTTTCACCTATGGCATTGGTAACTGCGGCCCAACCTTCAAAGTCATCTTCATCCATTCCATCTTCGATGGACTTAATCGGATAGTCGTCACACAGCTTTCCGAGGTAGTCAGCCATCCCTGCACCATCGAGGCTTAGGCCCTCACCCGAAATCTCATATTTCCCGTCTTTGTAGAACTCGGTCGCCGCGCAATCGAGCGCAAGCACAATATCCTTGCCAGGTTTGAAACCGGCTTGTTCAACCGAAGCCATGATGAAATCGAGCGCCGCACGCGTGCTGGCCAGATCCGGTGCAAATCCTCCCTCATCGCCGACAGAGGTTGCAAGGCCTTTATCCGCAAGACCTTTCTTCAATGTGTGGAACACCTCTGAACCCCAGCGCACGGCTTCGGCAATGCTCTCCGCACCCACCGGCATGACCATGAATTCCTGAATGTCGATCGGGTTGTCGGCATGCTCGCCGCCATTGATGATGTTCATCATCGGCACTGGTAGGACATGTGCAGAGACACCGCCAAGATAGGAAAAAAGCGGAAGGCCGCGCGCATTCGCCGCTGCTTTCGCGACTGCCAAGCTGGTGCCCAGAATAGCGTTGGCGCCGAAACGTGCCTTGTTTGGTGTTCCGTCCATTGCAATCATCGCTAAGTCGATGTCGCGTTGATCCTCGGCATGAAGGCCTTTCACCATGTCCGCAATCTCACCGTTGACCGCAGCGACCGCCTTCAGAACACCCTTGCCTTTATAGCGACCCGCATCACCATCGCGCAGCTCAACAGCTTCATGTGCGCCAGTAGACGCTCCCGAGGGCACGGCCGCGCGGCCAAAACTGCCGTCGTCGAGCAAAACATCCACTTCGACGGTGGGGTTGCCCCGGCTGTCGAGAATTTCACGTCCATGGATGTCGATAATGGCTGTCATAG
>CAZOLE010000173.1:0-4760 GCA_964580445.1 uncultured Porphyrobacter sp. | reverse complement strand
CGTTTTCAGCGAGACACTATCCCTCGGAGCCTCATCCCGGCTTCGGGGGATTTTTCTTTATAACTCGATCTCAACGCCGCCTTTGATCAAACTTTTGACGCGGCCTTGTGCGCCCTGTCGATCAAACGGCGTGTTGTCAGCGGTCGCTTCCATCTTGCTGCGGTCGATCACCCACGGCGCCTCTGGATCAATCAGGGCAATATCGGCCTCATGACCTGCAACCAGTGCACCGGCAGGCACGCCAAGCAGCCTTGCAGGGTTTTCCGCGAGCAAAGCGAAAGCACGATGCATATCGATCACTTGATCGCGCACCAGATTGAGCGTCATTGCCAACAAGGTCTCTGCCCCTGCCATGCCGGGCTCAGCATCCGCGAATGGCAAGCGTTTGCCTTCGGGGCCGCGGGGGTCATGTCCGCTCGAAATGACATCAACCACGCCTTCGCCAATGGCTGCGCGCGCTGCATCGCGATCCTCCTGCTTACGCAGTGGCGGGGAAAGACGCGCAAAAGTGCGGAAATCGCCGGTGTCTAAATCTGACAGCATGAAATGCGCAGGAGTGATGCCGCAGGTCACGTTTACGCCGCGGGCTTTGGCGTCCCGCACAAGTTCGAAGCCGCGCCGGGTTGTGACTTGTCGCAAATGCAGACGCGCGCCCGTCATCTCTGCCAAGCCAATGTCGCGCGCCACGGCAAGCGCTTCTGCCTCGGCAGGCGCGCTTGGCAATCCAAGCCGGGTTGCCACCTCTCCAGCGGTTGCAGCAGCTTCACCAACCAAACCGGAATCCTCTGCATGGGACACAACCACCAGATCAAGCATCGCCGCATATTGCAGCAAGCGCAGCATAACCCCGGAATCCGCGATCCAACGCCGTCCAGTCGCGATACCACGCGCGCCCGCTTCGCGCATAAGCGCCAGCTCGGCCAATTGCTTGCCTTGCAAGTCGCAAGTCGCGGCTGCCAAAGGATGCACCCAAAAATCAGGCTTTCCGCTCTTGGCGATAAAATTGACACGGCTGGGATAATCGAGTGGCGGCGACTGGTCCGGCATCAAAGCCGCGCGCGTAATTCCGCCAAAGTGAAACGCGGGCTTGTCGATCGAGAAGACCCCCAAATCGACTAGACCGGGTGTTACCAGTTTGCGGCGCGCATTTACGACATTGTCGTTTTCATCAACGGTCACGCCAGGACCGACGGCCGCGATCAAGCCGTCTTCCAACCGGATTGTGCCTTCGACCAAGCCATCTGGCGTCACTAGGGTGCCGCCAGTGATGGTCAGGGGACGGTTCTGCTTCATTGCGCCCACCCCTTTTCGCCGCGCGCTGAACGGGTCAGAACATCCAAACATGCCATGCGGATCGCCACGCCCATTTCCACCTGCTGCGTGATGATCGAACGGTCGAGCATATCCGCAACCTCGCTGTCGATCTCAACCCCCCGGTTCATCGGGCCGGGATGCATGACCAGCGCATTGGGTGCCGCGCGATCCAGCCGCGCTTTGGTAAGACCATAGAGGTGATGATACTCGCGTTCAGATGGAATGAATTGCCCAGCCATGCGTTCTGACTGCAATCGCAGCATCATCACAACATCGCTGCCTTTCAGTGCTGCATCGAAGTCGTGGAACGGTTCAACACCCATCGCTTCGATCTCACTCGGCATAAGCGCCGGTGGCGAGCATGCGCGCACAGTAGCGCCCATAGCTTGCAAGCACAGTATGTTCGAGCGCGCGACCCGGCTGTGCAGGATATCTCCGCAGATGGTGACTTTCAGGCCGGTAAAGTCCTCCATCGCATCACCGCGCGCCTTCATCGCTTCGCGCAATGCAAGCGCGTCCAGCAACCCTTGCGTTGGGTGTTCGTGCGACCCATCGCCTGCATTCAGCACAGGACAATCAACCTTGTCGGCGATCAATCCTGTCGCCCCGCTCGATCCATGTCGGATGACAATGGCATCGGCACGCATCGCATTCAGCGTAATCGCCGTATCGATCAGCGTCTCGCCTTTCTTCACCGAGCTTTGCGCCGCATGCATATTGACCACGTCAGCGCCTAGGCGCTTACCTGCAATCTCAAAACTGAGCAGCGTCCGTGTCGAATTTTCGAAAAACGCATTGATGATCGTCAATCCGCTCAGGAGCGCTGCATGCTTGGTGCTTTGCCGGTTAAGCGTCACCCATTGTTCAGCCTGCGCCAAAAGATAGAGGATCTCATGTCGCTCAAGCTGTCCAATACCGAGCAAATCGCGATGTGGGAAAGCCAACCGACCCGCGGGAAAGCGGCCGTTTTCCTGAGAAGTTTGCGAAACTGTCATTAAAGCCACGCCCTTAATCGAGAGCTATCGACCGCTCAACCCATTGATTGTCTCGCTCCCCATAGAATTTTGTAGCATTCGAGCTTAGATTGCACAGACCAAGTCTTCTCATACCTTCCGCCCTTCGCCGGACCGTCTCCAGATTGGTTCCGAATTAAGAGGGCAGAGAGAACGAGTGGATTTTGGTGCAACAGGAAAGAAAGCACCCAAGCGCATGAATTTTGCACGCAAAGTCTGGAAACTACTGGTCGGGATCAAAGACGGGCTCGTGCTTATCTTTATGCTGCTGTTTTTCATATCACTGTTCGCGATCCTAACCGTGCGACCCAGCCCCGGTCAGGTTCGCGATGGAGCGCTATTTATCGAGCTAGATGGCTTCATCGTCGAAGAGCGTTCGCAAGTGGACCCGATCGAAACCCTGTTGAGTGGTGAGCCGCCTATCGGCGAATTCCAGACCCGCGATCTGGTCCGCGCGCTTGATGCCGCGGCTGCAGATGGCCGCGTCAAAGCTGTTGTGTTTGAACTGTCCAGTTTCCTTGGCGGTGGCCAAGTGGACATTCAAGCTGTCGGCGAAGCAATGGACCGCGTGCGCAAGGCCGATAAGCCCGTGCTCACCTATGCGCTCGCATACGGTGATGATCATATGCATTTGGCCGCGCATGCCAGCGAAGTTTGGGTCGATCCGCTTGGCGGCGCGATTATAGCGGGGCCCGGCGGCACAAACCTTTATTACGGCGATCTCATCGAACGGCTGAACATCAACGCGCATATCTATAAGGTTGGCGAGTTCAAATCGGCCGTTGAACCCTATTCGCGCAACTCCATGTCAGAGGCCGCGCGCGAGAATGCGGCGAGCTTCTACGGCGCGCTTTGGGAAGAGTGGCAAGCGAACGTCAAAAAGGCGCGGCCCAAGGTCAAGCTTGATGAAGTGACCAAGACCCCGGTTGAATGGGTCGAAGCTGCGCAAGGCGATCTCGCGAAAGCTGCACTCGCTGCAGGTCTGGTCGACAAACTCGGCAGCCCGGTTGCGTTCGGCAAGCGTGTTGCAGAGCTGGCGGGTGAAGATGAATGGACCGAGGCTCCCGGTAGTTATGCGAAGAGCGACTATAGCGCGTACCTCGCCGCCAATCCCGCCTCCACATCCGGCAAAGCGATTGGCGTTGTTACCGTGTCTGGCGTTATCGTTGATGGAGAAGCCGGGCCGGGCAGCGCAGGCGGAACGCGCATCGCAAAAATCCTCGACGATGCGCTGGATGATGATCTGGCGGGCCTTGTGGTGCGGGTCAATTCACCGGGAGGCTCGGTCACCGCATCGGAAGAAATCCGCCGCGCGATAGCTCGATATCAGGCGAAAGACATCCCCGTGGCGATCTCCTTTGGCAATGTCGCGGCAAGCGGCGGTTATTGGGTGGCGACATCAAGCGACCGCATCTTTGCTCAACCTGAAACCATCACCGGCTCAATCGGTGTCTTTGCGGTTCTACCAAGCTTTGAAGGCATTGCATCGGACTATGGCATCAACGCCGATGGCTATCGCTCCACGCCTTTGTCGGGTCAGCCCGATTTTGTCGGTGGGTTTGCACCAGAAGTGGATGCAATCTTGCAGGCGTCGGTCACCAACACCTATTCCGATTTCATCACCCGCGTCGGCAAAGCGCGTAAGATGAGCACCGACCAGGTCGATGAAATCGCCCAAGGCCGCGTCTGGGATGGCGGCACCGCGCGCCAGAAAGGTCTGGTCGATCAATTTGGCGGCGTTGACGATGCGATTGCGTGGGTCGCGAAACAGGCCAAACTCGACGAAGACGGCTATCACGCGCGATATCTGGGCGTCGCTGATGGGGAATACGATTCACTGATCCGGCAATTGGTCGCGACCAGCGAAGTCAAAGCACCGCGCAACGACCTGTTCTCTATGACGGTCCAAAGCCGCGATGCCGCCTTGTCGCAAGTTGCTGGCGATCTCGACCTGTTGCTAGGTGCCAAAGGCGTTCAAGCCTATTGCCTAGAATGCCCTGGCGCACCTCAAGTGACGGCGAGCAAGGACGCGCTAACACTGCTAGGACAATTGCGGGCGATCTTCGCGCCATAAGGACGAGGGGACATTCGGGGCATCCGCTTCGCGATTAGGTGTGATCGCCCCACTCCCTCGCAGGTACACGCTTCATCGAAATTCAAAGAACGCAATAGGTGTCATTAACCATAGGCGGAGGGCTGGGGTTTACTATCTGAGGGTAGTGACAGTCTCAATCAGGAGACCCCCAATGCGCACTGCCCTTAAGCTCGCATCTGCAATCACTTTTGCATCGCTCGCATCGAGCGCCGCGCTCGCATCCGACCGTTCAAACGGCTCAATCCAAGTGGGCGCGAAAATTCCGGTTGTCTGCAATCTGGAAACCGAGTCATTCATCGCCGATCAGGATACGCCGCTTGTGCGTGGCTCCATATTTG
>CAZOLE010000172.1:0-4784 GCA_964580445.1 uncultured Porphyrobacter sp. | reverse complement strand
CATCATGGCGACGCAATCGAAGTGCTTTCGCGCGTGCCCGATGATGCGCTGACAATGGTCTATCTGTTGCACCCCGACCCATGGCCAAAGGCCCGCCATGCCAAGCGGCGCATGATGAATGATGGCCCAGTGCAGATGATTGCGGACAAGTTGAAATCCGGAGGCGAATTTCGCTTTGGCACCGATCACGCGATCTATCTGCGCCACGCCTTGATGGTCATGCAACGCTTTTCCGATGAGTTTGAGTGGGTCGCGGAAGCTCCCGCCAACTGGCAAAATCGACCAAACGGCTGGTGCGAAACGCGCTACGAACAAAAAGCGCGCGAAGTGTTCAAACACGAAGTGTGGTATTTCCGTTTTCGGCGGCGGTAATTTGCTTTCTAAAAGCGGCTGCGCCACCATTCTTCAAAATCAATATGGGGACGCTCAACCATGGCATCACGACGGCAATTCTTAAGCGGTTTGGTCATTGCAACCGGCGCGCTGGCAGCGTGCAGAAAAATCGAAAACGGTGATAGCGCTTCGAGCACTCGGACCCTCAATCCTGACGCGACCAAACTTTCCGCAGACGATCTCGAAGATGCGCTGGTCGGCTCCTCTTATCTGGGCACAGGCGGCGGTGGCAGCCTGGACGAAGCGCGCAAGCTGATCGCCAAGGACTTGGACGCGGGTCTTACTTTTACAGCCTTGCCAGTCGCAGCGCTCAAAGACACAGACCGGGTCGCCTGCCCCTATGGCCTGGCGAGTCTAGCCGAGACGAGCGATGAGATGCAGGAGCGCTTGGATGCGATTGAGAACAAGGTGGAAGTGCCAGTGCAAGCAGCTTTCGAAGCACTCGAAAAGCACTTGGATCAGAAGTTCGCTGGCGTGATCCTCGGTGAAATTGGACCGCTCAGTCTTGCCGAAGGGCTCTCAATATCGGCGCGGCTCGGCGTCCCAGCACTTGACGCCGATACGGTTGGCCGCGCGGTGCCAGAGATCAATCAGCACTCGGTTAAAGTCGCAGGTATACCGCTTACGCCCATCGGGGCAGCCACCCCCTTCGGCGATGAAATGGTAGTCGAAACGCTCGGCGATCCAACGCGCGCCGAAGACATTTTGCGCAGCGTCGCCGTCGTCAGTCGCGAATGCGGCGTCGCGGATAGCCCGATCACCGGCGAACTTGCCAAGAAAGAGGGCACACTGGTCACCGAAAGCCTGACCTTGGCCCGCAAGATTGGCGCGGCGGTGCGCGGGGCAACGGCATCAGGCGGCGATGCCATTGAGGCAGCACGCGAAGCAGGTGATGGCTATATGCTGTTCACCGGCACGGTCGCAGGCACCGAATGGAAAGACGAAGACGGATTTCTGCAAGGCACTGTAATGCTCACCGGCACCGGTGAATTCGCAGGGCAAGCCTTTGAAACCGAAGTGAAGAACGAGCATCTTGTCGCGCGCCGTGATGGCAAAGTGGTCGCCACCTGCCCGGACCTCATCAGCATAATCGATGTGAAAAGCGGCGATGGGATTGTGAACCCCGGATATGAAGATGGCCAGGCTGTCGCCGTGCTCGGCTTCAAATGCGACCCGATTTGGCGCAGCGAGGCAGGGCTAGAGGTCTTCTCGCCCGGCTATTTCGGGTATGATCTCGACTATGTGCCGATTGAGAATCTGGCGGGCTAGCCAACGATCCCGGCGCCTGCGAGCACAGCCAAGGTCAAAACGTCAGGCGCAATCGCGGTCATCGGCACGATCTGCACAGGCTTTTCCATCCCGACCAACATCGGTCCAATCGTCGCATTGTCGCCAAGCTCACGCAGGATCTTGGCTGAAAGGTTCGCCGATTGCAGCCCCGGCATGACCAACACATTGGCTGGAGCAGACAAGCGACTGAACGGGTAGAATTCCATCACCTTGGGGTTGAGCGCGGCGTCCGGCGCCATCTCGCCTTCATATTCGAACCCGACGTTCTCTTCATCAAGGATCGCCACCGCATCGCGGATATTGCTCAGCCATTGGCCAGGTGGGTTGCCGAAAGTGGAATAAGAAAGGAACGCAACGCGCGGCTCATGTCCCATGCGGCGCGCCACCGCGGCGGTTTCCTTGGCAATATGCGCCAACTCTTCGGCTGACGGGCGTTCATTGATCGTGGTGTCCGCAAGGAAGGTCGTGTGATTCTTCCCAATCATCATGTGGATGCCAAACGGCAAGGCATCGGGCTTTTGGTCCAGCACAAGGTTCACTTCGCGCGCGGTCTGCGCAAACGTACGCGTGAGGCCAGAAATCATCCCATCACCGTGGCCCAATGCGACCAGAAGCGCGGCGAAGACATTGCGTTCCTGATTGACCATCCGGCGGACGTCCCGCTCAGTATAGCCTTTGCGTTGCAGCCGCTCATAAAGATAGGTGACCATGCTGGGCACATGCTCGCTATCAGCCGAGTTCTGAATCTCGAAGCTGCTAGGATCAGACACGGAAAGCTGATGCAACTTGTCGAGCACCGCTTTGGTCCGTCCAACAAGGATCGGCGTACCATAGCCAAAGTCGCGGAATTGGATCGCTGCGCGCAGTACCACTTCCTCTTCCGCTTCGGCGAAGACCATCCGCTTGGGGTGACGTTTCGCTTCTTCGTAAACGCCCGTAAGCACCGAAGTGGTCGGGTTCAGGCGCGATTTCAGCGCATGGGCATATTGGTCGAAGTCTTCGATGCTGGCTTGCGCGACACCTGAATCCATCGCCGCTTTGGCAACTGCGGAGGAAACGACTTCGATCAAGCGCGGATCAAACGGCGCCGGGATAATATAATCCGTACCGAACTTCTGGTTCTTGCCATAAGCGCTGGCGACCTCTTCGGGCACACTTTTGCGCGCGAGTTCGGCAATCGCAGTTGCCGCAGCAATCTTCATTTCCTCGTTGATCGTGGTCGCTTGCACATCGAGCGCGCCACGAAAGATGAACGGAAAGCCCAGCACATTGTTGACTTGGTTTGGGAAGTCGCTGCGACCAGTCGCGATGATCGCATCGGGACGCACAGCCTTGGCTTCATCCGGCATGATTTCCGGCGTTGGATTTGCCATCGCAAAGATGATTGGCTTGTCAGCCATCTTCTTCACCCATTCCGGCTTCAGCGCACCGGCTGCCGATAGACCAAGGAAAATATCCGCCCCCACTAACGCTTCTTCAAGCGTCTTTGCGTCGGTCTTAGCCGCATGCGCACTCTTCCATTGATCAACTTTCTCGCGGCCCGGCCTAATCGTCCCCGTGCGGTCGCAGACAATCACATTTTCATGGGGCACACCCATCGCTTTGATCAGCGCAGTGCAGGCTAGCGCCGAAGCGCCCGCACCGTTCACAACCATACGCACATCTTTCAATTCGCGTCCGGTCAAGTGGCAGGCATTGATCAATCCCGCCGCCGCAATGATCGCGGTCCCATGTTGGTCATCATGCATGACCGGAATCTTCATACGCTCGCGCAAAGCCTGCTCGATAATGAAGCACTCTGGCGCTTTGATATCTTCGAGATTAATTCCACCGAAACTCGGCTCCATCAATGCAACTGCTTCGATGAACGCTTCGGGGTCTTCGGTCGCCAGTTCGATATCGATCGAGTCAACATCAGCGAAGCGTTTGAATAGGACGGCCTTGCCCTCCATCACCGGCTTCGAAGCGAGCGCGCCAAGATTGCCCAAACCAAGGATCGCAGTCCCGTTCGAGATGACCGCAACAAGATTTGACCGGGCCGTATAGCGAGCGGCAAGCGAAGGCTCTTCAGCAATCGCCTCTACCGGCGCCGCAACACCGGGAGAATAGGCGAGGCTCAAGTCGCGCTGCGAGGTCATCGGCTTGGTCGCGACAACTTCCAGTTTACCCGGACGGATGGTTTCGTGGTAAAACAGCGCTTCGCGGGTGGTGAAACTCGGAGTATTGTCGTCTGCCATGGTTCGCTTTCGGTTTATCGACCTGTTCTAAGCCGCTTAGCCCGCTCAAATCGCAAGCGATAGGGGAAAGCCTCGCCAGAACCGTTCCGAATCGGTGATACGCTAGCTAGGCCTGTTGAATGGCTGGCAAACCCACCCCGATGATGGAGCAATATCTAGCGCTTAAGCAGGAGGCAGGTGGCTCACTGCTGTTTTATCGTATGGGCGACTTTTTTGAGTTGTTTTTCGATGATGCGCGCGAAGCCTCGCAAGTGCTCGATATCGCGCTGACAACGCGCGGCGAACATGATGGCGAAGCGGTGCCGATGTGCGGCGTGCCGGTGCATTCGGCGGAAGGCTATCTTGCCCGACTGATAAAAGCGGGATGCCGGGTCGCGATTGCAGAGCAAGTTGAAACCCCTGACGAAGCCAAAGCGCGCGCGAAAGCGGAAGGCAAACCATCATCCAAGGTTCTGGTAAAACGCGACATTGTCCGCTTTGTGACAGCGGGCACGCTGACCGAAGAAGCCTTGCTGGAGCCACGCCGTGCGAACCTCTTGGTGGCATTGGTAGAGGTTCGCGGAACTGTTGGACTGGCAAGCTGTGACATCTCAACTGGTGCAATGGTGTTGGAGGAATGCGCGCCTGAAATGCTGAGCGCTGAACTGGCGCGGATCAGCGCAACAGAGGTCGTGGTACCCGAAGATTGGCAAAGCGGCCCGGACGACATCACATCACATTCACGCTCGGACTTCTCCAGCGATGAAGGATCCGCGCGTCTACGAAAGCTCCACGAAGTTGCCACATGGATGGGTTCGGCAATTTCTCTCGCGCGATGTTGGCAGCAGCCGGCGGTTTGATCGGCTATCTCGACCATGTTGGGCG
>CAZOLE010000171.1:0-4816 GCA_964580445.1 uncultured Porphyrobacter sp. | reverse complement strand
CCATTTCGACAGTGCCCTCGACCGCGCCAAGGAAGCCGTGCCACGAGCCTGCGACCTGCTTGCCACCTTCCGCCGGACCATGCTCCTTGAAGAACGCAACGGCATGATCAGGCGCGAAGAATAAGACGGGCTTTGGACCTGCAAGATTGTCTGGACCGCCGAACGTGCCGCGTTCCTCGATATGGGTCGCGCCGACCAAGCATGAATATTTCAGCGTGTCAGAGAAGTGATCGTGAAGCTTCGCTAGAACGGTCGCATTGCCAGCGAAGTCGACGCTCACACTGTCAGCAATTGGCAAAGTGCCAATCTCTTCGTAGGAGATCACCACATCATACAGCCCGGTGCTCTCAACAAAGTCGCAATTGCTCGCCGAGGTAAGGCCGATGCGCTTGATGCTTGGCGAGGATTGCTTGGCAACGCTCGCTAACCCCATCGCGGTTTTGGACGAGGCACTGGTCAGAATAACCTGCTCGGCCCCGAACCAGTCATCAGAGCGCATGAAGTATTCGATCAGAAACCCGGTCTTGAACAGCGGGCCAAAGATCATCCGCTCATTCTCTCGCGCGGGATCATGTTCCGGATCGCTCGCGAGCCGCGAATATTGGTTGTAGATCGGGCTCATCGGCTGACGATAGTCGGTCATATCCGTAAAGCCGCCCGAGCTGACCTTACCCGGGATCACATCCAGATGGCTCGCCATGGGCAGATAGCCATAGACTCGCTCACCTACCGCGATTTCTTCACTGTTGCTTTCGATCACCTGCGCGTGGCCCCACATCGGCACAATGCCGTGACCATCGGCCGCGGGGAAGAAGTTCCAATAGCCAAAGCCGTCGCCAACAACCGCATAAGTGATATTATTCGCGGTGACTGAGAAACTCTCTACTTTCAGTCGGACCGCGCCTTCGGCCAAGTCGCCTCCAACAATCTCGGCCTTCGTCGCCTCTGTGAGCTGATCTTTGCGAACGTGAATCTGGCTGATATTCATGGCGTCTCTCCTGTTGTGGAGACGTTAGCCGATCAGCCTTGCATTTCCCACTGTGTTTGCGCGATCGAATTGCGCCTTTCCATTTCTTTCAGCCACGCAGCAATGTGGTCACACTGGGCTACCCCAACTTCGCCTTGCGGAGTCAGTTGGACGCTTTTGAGTATTGGATAAAGGAACACATCAGCAACCGTGAAGCCTAGCGCGGTCCACGCTGCGTCCTTGGCAAGCTCCGCTTCGACATAGCCCAATGCGCGGCTGATATTCGGAAGCGCAGCATCTATGGTCTCTCGCTCCAGCGGAAAGCCCGCGACCCGATGCATGATCCACGGCATAACCAGCCCCTGTTCGAACAGCGGAAAAAGGTAATTGTTCGCCACCGCAATCCACTGATCCATCACCGCGCGTTTGGCAGGATCGCTGGGTTGTAGCGCTCCGGCGTTATGCGCGTTGTCGATATATTGCGTGATGGCGACGCTTTCGATCAGCTCCAACCCATCAACCTCCACCACCGGCACTTTGCCGAATGGGTGTCTGTTCTTTGGGCTTTGCGCAGCGGTTGCGATAGTCTCGTGACTTAGCCCAGCTTCCTCGCAGGTGATCTGCACAATGCGAGTGTAGGTCGACATGATCGTGCCATGGATTCGGACGTTAGCCGCCATTGGCTACACTCGTCCTAGCTCAGACTCGCATCGGCATCAGCACGTAGAGCGCCGGGCTTTTGTCGTCCTTGCGGATAAGCGTCGGTGCGCCGGCATCGGCCAAGTGCAATTCGACGGTATCGCTGTCGATCTGATCGAGGATGTCTTTGAGGTAGTTGGCGTTAAAGCCGATCTCGAAACCGTCCGACTTGTATTCCGCTGCCAGCTCTTCTGTCGCCGTGCCATTATCCGGCGAAGTGACCGACAAAGTGACTTTGTCCGTATCTAGTCCCATCTTCACTGCGCGGGTTTTTTCGGTCGCAATTGTTGCAACACGATCAACACCTTGGAAGAAACTCTTTGGATCAACTGTTAGCAGTTTATCGTTGCCGGTTGGGATCACGCGGCTGTAATCGGGGAAAGTTCCATCGATTAGCTTGCTGGTCAGGACAACCCCGCCCTCGCCGCTCAACGTGAAGCGGATTTTGCTTGCCGACAGATCAATCAGTACGTTGCCATCTGCCTCTTCGAGCAGCTTGCGTAGCTCTGCCACGGCTTTGCGCGGTACGATCACGTCAGGCATACCATCTGCACCATCGGGGCGGGCCAAAGTAAAGCGCGCAAGCCGGTGACCGTCAGTGGCGGCGGCCTTCAAAACCGGCTCATCCTCATCGCTGACATGCAGGAAAATACCGTTGAGATAGTAGCGCGTTTCTTCGGTTGAAATCGCAAATCGCGTGCGATCAATCATCTCCGCTAGCGTCTTTGCGGGCAATTCAAATGACGTCGGAAGATCGCCCTCGACGATCACAGGGAAATCGTCGCGCGGCAAAGTTGGCAGTTTGAACCGGCTACGCCCCGCTTTGACTTCCATGCGGTTTTCCGCCGTTTCCAAGCTCACTTGTGAGCCATCGGGCAGTTTGCGGGCGATATCGAACAGCAAATGCGCCGATACCGTGATAGCTCCGGCGCTCTCAACCGAAGCCGCAGCCATGGTTTCGACAACCTGCAAGTCCAAATCGGTCGCCATCACCTTCACACTGCCGCCGTCGCTCGCATCGATCAGGATGTTGGAAAGGATCGGGATGGTGTTGCGCCTCTCAACCACCGATTGCACGTGAGAGAGACACCTCAGGAGCGTCGCGCGTTCGATCGTAGCCTTCATAGTCTCAGCCTATCGCCTTGTTTAAGGTGCACCGGCGCAGCCAGATTCGCCCATCTGTGCCGGATTGGTCGCGAAAACCTTAGCGCGATGATCCGCTTGGGCAAGTTTGGTTGCGCACCGGAACGCGCGTGATTGGGGATAATCACCCAGCAGCGGCGTTAAGGCGTTCAGATATGGCCCGCAAAGCCGATCACGTTGAAAAACACTCAACGCATCGACGGTCGCTCACAACATCGCCATGCCGCCATTGACGTGCAGTGTTTCTCCGGTGATGTAGCCAGCTTCGCGGCTCGACAAGAACGCGGCAGCTGCCCCGATATCATCGCCCTCACCCATTTTGGCCATTGGGATACGCGCATTGATGGCGCCTTGCTGTTTCTCATCGAGAGCAGATGTCATAGCCGTGCGGATAAAACCGGGCGCGACGCAATTGGCGGTGATCCCTCTGCTAGCCACTTCTTGCGCAAAGCTCTTCGTCATGCCGGTTAGGCCTGCTTTCGCTGCGGCGTAGTTCATTTGTCCCGGATTGCCAGTCGCTCCGACCACTGAGGTGATGTTAATGATGCGACCAAAACGGGCCTTCATCATCGGGCGAGCACTAGCTCGCATCAAACGGAAAGCTGCTTCAAGGTTGACGGAGATCACCTGATCCCATTCATCATCCTTCATCCGCATCGCCAGATTGTCGCGCGTGATGCCAGCGTTGTTGATGAGGATGTCGATCCCACCCAGCGTATCAACAGTGGCCGGGATTAACTCTTCGATCTGCTCCGGGTTGGAAAGATCACAAGTGATCTCGACATGCTCCCCGCCCACTTCGTTGATCAGTTGCTCGCGAAAAGCGCGAAGCTTGTCGCCGTTTGAACCTGACAGTGCAACGCGAGCGCCTTGCTTTGCCAAGGCGATTGCAATCGCCGAGCCAATCCCGCCCGATGCGCCAGTGACCAACGCATTCATACCTTCAAGTGAAAACATGTTATTCAGCTCCTATTGCGCGCTATCAAAACGCGATCCGGCGACGTGTTGCAAGGCCCAAAACGAAAGGATTACTCCTAATGTTTCAGTCTTTTCATCATTGTTGTTCAAGCCAACTTCTTCAGCAAACAAGCCAAGCACCAGTGCATCGTCGTCGTCGATCTCATTTGATGACTGATCAAGAAACCCATCAGCCAATATTCGCGCAAGGTTAGAGCGATCGCCCTTTGCCAAAGCTGTGTCGATGCGCGTTATTTCATTTTTCGCTAGCGCACCGCTTAGACGGAAAGCCGCGTCACTAAGACGGGTCACTTCGTAAATGTAAGCGAAATCCTTTTGTCCTTCGGTCCAATCCAACCGTCGGTCGCAAGTCTCAACCGCACTTATCGCAATGCCGATCACCTTGTCGCTTACGTCTGAGTCATCTTCATTTAGAAGGTCAAACTGAAGCAGCAATGTATCGAGCTGTTCTCGTTGCTCTGGGGTGTAACTTGTGGCCATGCAGTCGAGCGGTGCGGTAGCGGCATCTTGTGCCAATGCATTTTGGGATCCTGCCAATAAAACGAGCACCAAGCCTTTTGCTAATCGATTGCGTATCATCCGATACCCTTCGCGAACGTTTCAAGCTCTTCCATCGTGATCAGGCTCACCGTTTCCGCTTCGCCAGCGATCTTGCGGATCATTGGCGTCAACACTTTGCCGCCGAGCTCGACGAATTGCGCCGCACCGTCGGAATGCATCGCAGCGACGCTTTCACGCCAGCGCACCCGGCCCGTCACCTGTTCGACCAGCAAAGCCTGTTCTTCAGCAGAGTCGGTGACCTTGCTTGCCGTGACATTGGCGTAAAGCGGTAAGGACAAAGCGCCGGGAGAAGATTCAGCCAGCGCCTCGGCCATACGATCCGCCGCAGGCTGCATAAGCGAACAGTGAAACGGAGCGGAGACAGGCAGAAGTACACCGCGTTTGATCCCGTGCTCTTTGACAAGCGCAATCGCGCGCTCAATCGCGGCCTTGTGACCGGAAATTACGACTTGCCCCGGATCATTGTCA
>CAZOLE010000170.1:2002-4839 GCA_964580445.1 uncultured Porphyrobacter sp. | reverse complement strand
ATCAGCTCCTCAACACTCTCAAACCGAGCAAACAAGGGCGAAACCGGAAAGCCCGCTTGCCGCAAGGTGCCGACCACTTCGGCTTGGGTTTGTCCGGGTATAGCGCTCGCCGCGCCCCAACCATGCGCCCAGAATCTCAGGGGCCGCTTGGCGGTAACGCTCGCATCTTTTTGCCTCAGCGAACCTGCCGCTGCGTTGCGCGGATTGGCGAAGAGCTTATCACCCGCTTCCTCCTGCGAAGCGTTCAAAGCGACAAAGTCGGACTTGGCCATATAGACCTCGCCTCGCACTTCGAAGACCCTCGGAAAATCTCCCGAGACCGCCTTGGGAATATCATCAATGTGGGCAACATTCGCGGTCACATCTTCGCCCACTTGCCCGTCGCCGCGCGTTGCAGCCCGCACAAGCTCGCCATCCTCATAACGCAGCGAGCAGGAAAGCCCGTCGATCTTGTCTTCAGCGGTGAACGCCACCCCTTCATCCGGCGCCAAGTTCAAATAGCGCCGAACGCGATCAACAAATTCGCGCAGTTCCTCATTGGAAAAGGCATTATCCAAGCTCAGCATCCGCACTTCATGCGTCACTTTGCTTAGCGGTGATGATGCAATCTGATGCCCGACCTTTTGCGAGGGCGAATCAGGGCGCACCAAATGCGGAAACGCCTCTTCCAATTCGCGGTTGCGACGCACCAAAGCATCATATTCCTGATCGGTGATCTCTGGCGTATCGTCCGCATGATACAGCCTGTCATGGCGCGCAATCGCTTTGGCCAATCGCATCAACTCATTGGCAGCATCTGCTTCACTCATCGCATCACTCATAGCCACAACTCATAGCTCAAACAGCGCATTTCGCCAGCCACGCTTATCCCAAAATTTTGTCGCATCCCGACAAGATATCGCCACAAGGTTAGGCTATGAGGTTTCCGACAAACTGTTGGGGGAACTTATGCTGCGCTTTTTCACATTCCTATTGGCTGCAATCGGGCTCAGTCTCGCATTCGTGCCGCATAGTCAGGCGCAGTTTGGTGGAATCATTCGCGACCTGTCTCCGGGTATCAAGCTGCCAAACCTGCTCAAAGGCAAACCGCCGATCACCACCAGCATTCAAGATGCGATCTATTCCGATCCCAATCGCGATGGCTTTGATCCGGGCGTTGCGCGCAGTCTTGCCAGCCTGCCGTTGGATAAGAAAAACCGCTATGTGCTCGCGCCGGGTTATTACACTATGACCGCGCAAACCTATTGCTTGAAAGCGGGAACTTACGGCCCGACCGGAGGCAACGCATACCTCTATGCACCGCTTAAAGGACCGCAGAAAAAGACGGTAGAAGCGATCCTGCGCAACTCGGTTGACCACCCCGATATCGCTCAGCGCGATGTCCAAGTGCTACTATGGGCGATTATCGCGCGGGCGAAGTTTGAAAATTTGAATTCCCGCTCCAAAATTGTCGCCGCAAGGTTGCTGACAAGCCGTCAGCTGGCATCGCTTAACCGCAATGCGCTCGATGTTCTTACCAATCGTCAGGTTCAAGGACTGATCGGCGGGGTGCCGCGCCCTGTTGGCGCTGTGCTCGAAGCGGAAGCGGACATGCGCCGCATGCTATCGCGCGGTAGCAGCTACAGCGATCTTGAAACGGTTGCTGTTTTGACCGGCGCTGTGCCGCTTGGCGAAGGCAGTCGCACAGACATTCCTGCCAACCGTTGGGACCGTCATCCCGATGGATATTGGGTACGCTATGACCCCACCGGCTACAGCCGAACAACCGTGGAAATCTATGTGCCTGAAGACGCCAATGGCGCTAAATATGACCCGGCGGTTTCAGTGGCAGTCCCGGCGAACACATCGCGGCAACGGATTGGCCAATCCGCAAGGGTTTCTGGATAGTAGTGAAAAAAGCTGGGAGGGCATCAAACCCCTTCTAGCAGCCGATCCGCTTGCGCGCGTGCCTCTGGCGTAACTTCCTCGCCGGATAGCATCCGCGCGATTTCTTCCTTTCGGCCATCGGCATCAAGCAAGGCAACGCTGGTTTTGGTCACCGTCCCGCTTGATGCCTTGGCGATAAGGTAGTGCTGACCACCGCGTGAGGCAACTTGTGGTGAGTGCGTCACCGCCAACAATTGCCCTTCATCGCGTGCAAGCCGCGCAAGCCGCTCGCCAATAGCCGAGGCCACCGCCCCACCCACGCCGCGGTCAATTTCGTCAAAGATGATCGTCGCCGCGCCGCCTTTTTCCGCCAGTGCAACTTTCAAAGCGAGGATAAAGCGCGACAATTCGCCGCCCGATGCGATCTTGTTGAGCGGCGCGAAGTCAGCGCCGGGATTGGTGGCGATCAGAAATTCCGCGCTATTCGTGCCAAGCGCTCCCCATTTGTCCTCGGGCAGAGTTGTAATGGCCGTTTGGAATCGAGCGGCATCCAGCTTCAACGGAGCAAGCTCTGCCGCCACTGCTTTATCAAGCTTCTTGGCCGCTTTGACCCGCGCATCGTGCACCTTTTCAGCGCAAGTTAGATAGGTTTCGCGCGCTTCCTTCGCACCCGCTTCCAGTGCGTCGAGCGTCGCCTCACCGCCCTCAATCGCATCAAGCTTGGCGCGCATCTCGCGCATCAATTCGGGCAAGGCATCCACTTCGCAGCGATGTTTGCGAGCCAGAGCGCGCAGTTCGAACAGGCGCGTTTCGGCGGCATCCAAAGCCTGCGGATCGTGGATAAGCGCCTCTGCGGCCGACACCAGTTTTTCCTCCGCCTCGCCCGCTTCGATCACCGAACGGTCTAGCGCTGCCAGCGCTTCTTTGAGCAATGGGTGTTCTTCAGCAATCCGGTCAAGCCGCCGCGCGGC
>CAZOLE010000170.1:0-1902 GCA_964580445.1 uncultured Porphyrobacter sp. | reverse complement strand
AGCAGCGCAAGATGGCCGCGCGGATTGACGAGCCCGCGATCATCATGCTGGCCGTGCAATTCGACCAGAGCCGTTGCCAGATCGCGCAGCAGGCGCGCGCTGCATGGCTGGTCATTGACAAAGGCTTTGGAGCCGCCATCGGCTTTCACTTGGCGACGGATCAGCAGCGGCTCCCCCGGCTCAAGCTCAACCTCGGCTTCGTCCAAAGCCGCTTCGATTGCGGCGGGTAACTGAGCGAATTCAAAGCTGGCCGTGACGCTGGCTTTATCCTCACCCGAGCGGACCAGCGACGTTTCAGCGCGGTCGCCCAGCACCAATCCCAGCGCGTCGAGCAGGATCGACTTGCCCGCCCCGGTCTCACCCGTGAGCACACCAAGTCCGCGCGTGAATTCTAAATCAAGCGCTTCGATTAGGACGATATTACGGATCGAAAGCCGAGTGAGCATCAGCTCACGTCTAGCTTACCCGCACGGCCTCGTCACCTAAGCGCGGGAGCCGTGCCCACAGTCAGCTTGGATTCTTGTCAGGCGCGTGCTTGCCAACAAGTTTGAAGGCTCGTTCATACCACTCACTACCAGGATAGTTCGCACCCAGAACCGCGGCATACTTGACCGCCTCGTTCGGAATGCCCAGCGCGAGGTTGCTCTCGGTGAGCCGGTAAAGCGCCTCTGCAGTGTGGCTGGTGGTCTCAAAATTCTCAACCACATTGGTGAAGCGCAGCGCAGCCGAAAGCCATTGGCCAGAACGTTGATAATGCCGACCAATTTCCATCTCTTTGCCAGCCAAGTGGTCAGACACAAGATCGAGTTTCAGCCGCGCATCAGCCGCATATTCGCTTTGCGGGAACCGGCGGTTCACTTCGCGCAACGCCGTGCGCGCTTGCTCAGTGATTTTCTGATCGCGGTTCACATCGCTGATCTGCTCGTAATAGCTGAGTGCGATGAGATAGTAGGCGTAAGGCGCATCCTTGTTGCCCGGGTGGATCGACAAGAAACGCTGCGAGTTCTGAATTGATTTGTTGTAATCGCGCGCAAGGTAATAGCTGAATGCGCTCATCAACTGCGCACGCCGAGCCCATGGCGAATAAGGGTGCTGACGCTCCACCTCGTCAAACAGAGCAGCGGACACTTGCGTGTTGCCAGCGTCCAAGCGCCGTTGAGCCTCAGCATAAAGCGATTCCACATCGCGCGCGACATAGGCCACATCTTGACCGGCCGATCCCCCTCCGCAAGCAGAAGTGACGGCGAGCGTCGCGCCAAGCAGCGCAGCGCGGGACAAACGAGAGCGTAGGGTTGTGTTCATATCGCCCGATATAGCCTCGTGTTTTCTGAACGCCAAGTGAAGCCCGCGAAGTTTTCCTACTCGCTGATTTTGTGGTTCACGCTCCGCCATGACCCGTAAGTCAGACCCACGCGCGGCCCGCCTGCCCGTTCCTGCGGGCCAATTGCCCACCTTCTCCCCCGTTCCGCGCAAATGCACGCGCCATGATGGCTGGACCCCGGCACGCCAATCCGCCTTTATCGAAGCGCTGGCAGACACCGGCTCCGTCCATGCCGCATGCAAGGCCGTCAATATGAGCAGTGAGGGCGCCTATGCCCTGCGCCGCCAACCGGGCGCGGAGAGCTTTCGCAAAGCGTGGGAGAGAGCGCTCGACCTTGGCGTTCAGCGGATCGAGGATGTTGCGATGGACCGCGCGCTCAATGGCGTGGATGAGCCGCTTTACTCCTATGGCAAGCTGATCGGCACGCGAAAGAGGTACAATGACCGATTGCTGATGTTCATGCTGAGAAACCGCGCGCCCGAGCGCTTTGCGCAAGGCAAGGCGAACCTCAAAGGGCTGAACGCGGTCGGCAAGATGGAGAAGCGGCGGCTTAAGAAGAAGTGGCGCGCGCAATGGGAAGC
>CAZOLE010000169.1:0-4841 GCA_964580445.1 uncultured Porphyrobacter sp. | reverse complement strand
GGTGACAAATTGATCCCCGCATCATTCGCGAGGGTTTTCGAGCCAACTGGCTGTCCGCTTTCGATATATCCTTCCACCACTTGGCGAAAAATTGCGCGCGCGCGTTCAGTCAATTCGGAGATAGGTGGAGAGGTCATATGCACCATTTTAGGCTTTGCTCTTGCCGCCTCAAGGGCTTGGTGCCAATTGCACTAACAATAATGGAGAAAACACTATGCGCCCATCCGGACGCGCGCCTGATGAAATGCGCGCTATCACTATCGAAACCGCCTTTACCAAACACGCAGAAGGCTCTTGTTTGATCAGTTTCGGCGACACGCGCGTGCTTTGCACCGCTAGCGTGGAAGAACGGGTTCCACCGTGGATGCGCGGCAAGGGCGAAGGTTGGGTTACGGGCGAATACTCAATGCTACCCCGCGCCACGCACACTCGAGGCAGCAGAGAAGCTGCCCGTGGGAAACAATCGGGACGCACGCAAGAAATTCAACGACTTATTGGCCGTTCTTTGCGTGCCGTGGTTGATCTTGAAAAGTTGGGTGAACGCCAAATCACGCTCGATTGCGATGTCATTCAGGCTGATGGTGGGACGCGGACGGCATCAATTTCTGGAGCGTGGGTCGCGTTGCGCCTCGCGATCAATGGATTGATGAAAGCGGGTCTTATCAAAGACGATCCTATCACCGCACAGGTTGCGGCAATTTCATGCGGTATTTTTCAAGGGACGCTGGTGCTTGATCTTGATTATGATGAGGATTCAAATGCCGATGCCGATGCTAACTTTGTCCTGATCGAGGGCGGGCAGATCGCGGAAGTGCAAGCAACTGCCGAAGGCGCGACCTATGATGAAGAAGGGCTTTTGCGCCTGCTTCGCCTCGCGCGGATCGGATGCGATGGCATTTTTGAAGCACAGTTGGATGCAGTAAATTGAGCAGAACGCTCGGCGGTGGATCGCTCGTCGTTGCGACTCACAATGCCGGCAAATTGAAGGAAATTTCTGCGCTGCTCGAACCGCATGGGCTGAAGTGCTTGTCGGCAGGTTCGCTTGGCCTGCCCGAACCCGCTGAAACGGGCAAAACCTTTGTCGAGAACGCGCTGATTAAGGCACGCGCTGCTGCAGAAGCTTCCGGAATTGTCGCCTTAGCAGATGATAGCGGACTGAGCGTTGATGCACTGGGTGGCAAACCCGGCGTCTACACCGCTGATTGGGCTGAGCGGCAGTGGTTTGAAGGCGAACCGGGACGCGATTGGTTTATGGCCATGGGTAAAGTCGAGGGCATGCTGCAAGAGCTTGGTGCAAATACTCCGCGCGGTGCCGCGTTTCATTGCGTGTTGGCGCTTGCTTGGCCCGACGGCGAGCATGCCGTTTACGAAGGACGCTGTTCCGGAGCGCTCAGTTGGCCACCACGCGGAAAACTAGGATTTGGCTACGACCCGATCTTTATACCGTCTGGTCGCAATCAAACTTTTGCCGAAATTGATCCGGCTGAAAAGCACGCTGTCAGCCACCGCGCCGACGCGTTCAGCAAGCTTGTCTCGGATCAATTTGGTTAGAATTTAGCGCGCTGCGATTGCAGTTTTTGGTCGGAGTTCCGTTCCGACAATGTTGCCCGCAGGGTAATACCGGCACACCAGCACATCCATGCGCGCACCTTTCGATAATGCGCAACCGACTTGCTCGGTTTCTGGCCACACAATAGCGGTGTAATGCCCAACATCCGCCCAATTTCCCGTTTTCGATACATGCGGGAACACACCGGGTTTGAAGAACTGTTTCTCGTTGATGAAGCCGTCGGTCATTTGGGCCGGCGCGAACCACCCGGTTGATCCCATCCAGAGGTTCTCTCCGGTCCCATCGCGACTCTCTCGCGACGAGTGATAGAGTCGACCCTCTTTTGCGAGTTTTGCCGCCCAGTCTTCTGCATCTTTGCTCAGTTTGTCAGACCAGACCAACGGCGCCACACCAAATTCAGCGCGTGCTTTGTTATGCTCATCCAGCCATTCCAGTTCGGCGGCGGTATCTTGGTCCTGAGCCAAAGCAATGGGCCCCGCTACCATAGCGGCCGCCATAAAAGCGGATGATAAAATGCGAAGTGCAACCATGCTTTGCAGCTTGACAGTGAAGAGCTAACAAAGGCTGAAACGATATTGTGGCACACGCTCTTTACATCCATTGGCCATTTTGCGCCAAGAAATGCCCCTATTGCGACTTCAACTCGCATGTGCGCGAAAGCGTCGATATGGCTACGTGGGAGAAAGCGCTACTAGCCGATATGCGCGCCGAAGCGGATGTTACAAACACAGGCCCGCTTACATCCATTTTTTTTGGAGGGGGCACGCCTTCGCTCATGCCCCCTGCCCTTGCTGGGAGGCTGATTTCTGAGGCACAACGCCTTTGGGGTTTCGCGCCGGGTATTGAGATAACACTCGAAGCCAATCCATCATCGGTCGAAGCAGCCAATTTCGCCGAACTTGCCCAAGCGGGCGTCAATCGGGTTTCGCTAGGCATTCAGTCTCTGCACAATGAAACGCTGCAATGGCTTGGGCGTTTGCACAATGCCGAGGAGGCGTTTGGCGCGCTTGAGACAGCCCAATGGCACTTTAAACGGGTCAGCTTTGATTTGATCTATGCCTTGCCCGATCAAACCCTGGATCAATGGTCAGAAGAGATAACGCGCGCACTTGGCTTTGGCACCTCGCATTTGTCGCTGTACCAATTGACTATTGAGCCTTCGACGCGGTTTGAGACCGATGTTCGGCGCGGAGTGTTGAACCCGCTCGACCCCGATTTGGCTGCTGGGCTCTTCACGCTGACACAAGAGCTGACAGCAGCAGCAGGCCTGCCCGCTTACGAGACCAGCAATCACGCTCGGCCCGGAGAAGAAAGCCATCACAACCTAACCTATTGGCGGTATCAGGATTACGCGGGCATCGGCCCCGGCGCGCATGGGCGACGCGGCGGCTTTGCAACTACTCGGCACAAGAAACCGGAGAACTTCCTCAGCGCCGTGAGCGAACGCGGTCATGGTATTGCGGAACAGCGACTGCTGCCTGGGAATGAACAAGCCGTCGAAGCGATAATGATGGGCTTGCGTTTGACTGAGGGCATCGATCAGAACGCGCTTGAGCAGCGTTTCGACATTGCGCGCGAGGAACTCATCAACCCTGCTAAGTTGAAGCACTTGGAGGCGCATGGGCTAATCTGGCGCGATCAATCTCGCATTGGCGCGACGCCGCAGGGCGCGGGCTTACTTGACGGTATCCTGACTGAGCTGATCGCGGACGGGCTGGTCGAAGCATGAGCGCTGCTGACATCATAGCGATTTGGCGTGCGCACCTCGAAGACAATTTGCGCCGCTCGCCGCACACCGTGCGCGCGTATATCGCTGCGGCACAGCGGTTAATCCACGCGCAGGACGCGGCAAACCTGCAAGACATTGCTTCAATCGAAGCGTATCATTTGCGCAGTCACATCGCCTCACGCCGCGCAGAAGGTCTCGCCAACACCAGCGCCGCGCGCGAGCTGTCAGCACTCAAAGCCTTTGTCGCTTTCGCGCGTTCGGAAAGTGGCGATCCAGATCCGGCCGCTCCGCGCCTTCGCGGGCCCCGGATCAAGAAAGGCCTGCCCCGCCCTGTCACGCCCGACGATGCGGTCAATATCGCCGACTTGATTGATGGGACCGCTAGTGAGGATTGGATCGGAGCGCGCGACCGCGCGGTTCTGCTGTTGATGTATGGATCGGGGCTGCGGATTGCCGAGGCTTTGTCACTCCAAGGGAAAGACGCGCCGCTAGGCGAAACGCTGCAAGTAACCGGGAAAGGCGGCAAGCAGCGGGTGGTGCCAATCCTACCAATTACGCGGGAGGCTGTGACTGAATATGTCGCGCAGTGCCCTTGGCCGATAGAGGCTAAGGAGCCGATTTTTCGCGGAGCCAAAGGCGGCTCGCTTTCTCCGGGCATGGTGCAAAAGGCGATGGCAAAAGCACGGCGCGCCCTTGGCTTACCAGACACCGCTACCCCGCACGCGCTGCGGCACTCCTTTGCGACCCATTTGCTGGGAGCCGGAGCGGATTTGCGCAGCCTTCAGGAGCTTCTTGGCCACGCTTCGCTCGGTTCAACGCAGATTTATACAAAGGTTGATGCTGCGACTTTGCTGGAGAATTACGAAAACGCGCATCCAAGGGCTAAGAAGGGTTAGACTAAACCCAAAGCAGCCCTTCCGCTAACGACCCACTTGCGGACGTTAACCTGCTCCTGCAGAAGCGCCAGAAGCGGACACAGCTATTTCGAGCTTCGGGTATCTCTTAATCCAGTTTTTCGCGGAAACGCGTTCGAAGAAAATCGGTAACTTCTCTTCCCGAAATCGTGGCCCAGGACTCAGTTGAAATGTGATTAGGTCTTCAAGCCCTAGTGGAGCGTTGACCTCGATTGAGCCTGCACAATCAATCCGCGCTGCAATCGCGGTTGCTGTCTCTGGCCAATACCTCATAGCGTCGGTTACCGACCGATACGGGCCATCCGCATTTCGACCATGCATCCGCGCCTGATTTTTCACAGACCAATCAAGCTCCGGCATTTTCGCAATTAGCCGATGCTCAATTTGCCTATCGTCGTCAGCGCCACATGAATCCTCACAGAACCAGACAACGTCTACGTCGCCCTGCGGTTGAACAACTGGATGGCCGTGCAAGTGGTCCCAGACCGCATCCCGGACAAATCCCGCAGCGATCCAGCAATCTGGAAGATCGAGTTCGGCTACGAGCTCTAATGCTTCTCGCCGGATGCGATCAGCTCCAAGCACCTCTTGAATTAAAGCGACACTACGCATGAACCCTTCGCTACAG
>CAZOLE010000168.1:0-4857 GCA_964580445.1 uncultured Porphyrobacter sp. | reverse complement strand
ATCAACTGACCGCGCAGCGCCAGATCGAAACCTCTGAAGACCAGTATCTGGATATTATCGGAGCAAAGACGGCGGCTTTGTTTGCTGCAGCTAGCCAAATCAGCGCCGTGGTTGCGGAGTGCGAAGAGAAGCAAGAGCGTGCGCTGGAAGACTATGGTCGCAATCTGGGGGTCGCTTTCCAGCTTGTCGATGACGCGATTGACTACACTTCGGACGCTGCCGAAATGGGCAAGGATCAAGGCGATGATTTCCGCGAAGGCAAAATGACGCTGCCCGTGATCCTTGCATTTGCTCGCGGCGATGAACCCGAACGCAAGTTCTGGAAAGACGCGATTGCCGGTCACCGCACCTCTGATGCGGATCTTGCCGAAGCGATCCAACTGATCGATCGCCACAATGCGGTTGAAGACACCCGGGCACGCGCCCGCCATTTTGCGCAACGCGCGATTGATGCGATCTCAATCTTCCCCGATGGCAAAGCCCGCCAAGCAATGGCGGAAGCCGCGAAATTTGCGGTCGCGCGGGGATATTAAGCGCGCTACCGGGTGAGGTGTGAGCCTCGGTCTTCCAATTCATGCTGTCCTGCCGGACATTCGCGCTTCGCTGGAAGACTGCGGAGCGGCTGTTCTGATCGCGCCTCCCGGAGCAGGTAAGACTACGGCAGTTGCGCCTGCTTTGTTGGAAGAGGCGTGGTGCACAGGGCAGGTCATTATCACCAGCCCGCGCCGGGTCGCTGCGCGCGCAGCGGCGGAGCAGATGGCTCGAATGCTCGGCGAGAAACCCGGCGAGACCGTCGGCTACATGACCCGACTGGACAGCAAGACATCCAACGCAACCCGAATTCTGGTGGTGACCGAAGCAATCCTTGTGAATCGCTTGATTGACGATCCCGAGCTGCCCGGAATTTCCGCCATCCTTTTCGACGAAGCGCATGAGCGGCATCTCGATAGTGATCTGGGCTTGGCGCTGGCACTGGAGACCCGCGGGATCTTGCGCGAGGATTTGCGCGTATTGGTTATGTCGGCGACGATTGATGGCGCACGCTTTGCAAGGCTGATGGGAGAGCAGGCGCCGGTCGTGGAAAGCGAAGGAAAGAGCTTCCCGCTTGAAATCCGTTGGCTGGGCAGCAACCCCACTAAACGCATCGAGGATCAGGTTGTCGATGGGGTGATGACGGCTTGGCGCGAACAGTCAGAGGGAGATATCCTCGCTTTCCTTCCCGGCATTGGAGAAATTGAGCGCACCCGTGAACGGCTAGACGCGCGGTTAGCGGGCACCCCGATATTGCCACTGCATGGACAGGTTGAACCAGCTGCGCAGCGCGCCGCTATTCAACGCGACCGGGATGGCAGAAGGCGCGTAGTGCTGGCCAGCGCAATTGCCGAGACCTCGCTCACTTTGGATGGGGTTACGATTGTGGTTGATAGCGGTGTTGCGCGCAGTGCCGAGTTCGATCGCGCGGCTGGCACCACGCATTTGGTTACGCACCGCGCAAGCCAAGCCGCCGCCACACAGCGCGCAGGCCGTGCAGCGCGGCAGGGGCCGGGTGTCGCCTATCGGCTTTGGGAAGAGGGCGGACATGGGGGTCGCCCCGAATTCGCCCCGCCGGAGATTGAGACCGTAGACCTTGCCCCGCTGCTGTTGAAGTTAGCGAAATGGGGCGCAAGCGATCCCGGTGATCTTACATGGCTCGACCTGCCACCAGATGCGTCGGTGGAGACCGCGCGACGCGATCTTGCAGCTTTAGGGGCGCTGGATGAGGCGGGTCGTATCACCGCTTGGGGGGAGGCAATTGCGCGCATGCCGATGTCTCCGGACCACGCCGCCGCCGTGCTTCTCGGTGCGCGAAATGGCTGTGGTGACGAGGCTGCGCGGCTCGTGATGCTCTTGCAGGAGCGCGGGTTGGGTGGGCGCAGCGAGGATTTAACACAAAGACTGAGCGGCTGGCATTCAGACCGTTCAAAACGTGCGCAAAGCGCTGCGCGGATTGCGCAGGGTTGGGCAGCGACCGCTAAGAAAGTTAGCGAAGGTGAGAGCGGTGAAGGGCTTTCGGCTTCGGAATGTCTTGCCCGCGCGCGCGCAGCCTTTGTGGCCAAGCGTCGCGACAAGAGCGGCGAGCAATGGCTTTCAGTTGGTGGGCGGGGGTTCCAACTTGATTCGGCATCCCCATTGGCGCGCGCTGAGTGGATCGTGATCGGCGATGCTCAGGGTCAGGCCAAAGGGGCTCGCATTACTTCTGGTGCTGAATTGTCGCAGGCACAGGTCGAAACAGCTTTTGTCGATGCGCTCGAAGAGCGATCCTTCGCGCGCTGGAATGCAGGTGCGGGCCGAGCCGAAGCGCGGCGTGAAAAACGGCTGGGCGCAGTCATTCTCGCAAGCGCGCCCGACCCTGACCCTAACGCCGATGCGCTTGTGAATATCCTTGTTGAGAAGGCTCTGGAGAAGCTGGGGGAAATGCTTCCGGCTGGCCTGATCGCTCGTGCGCAATTCGCAGGTGTCCAAGCACTCTCAACGCAGGCGCTCAAAGACAGCGCGGACCTTTGGCTTGCGCCGCTTCTGGGTGGGCGGCGTGACCTCAATCTCGCGACCTCCAAAATGGGTGAGGCTGCGCTCGGTTTGCTCGATTGGGATAGTCGGCGACGCCTCGACCACGAAGCCCCAACGCACTTCACTTCTCCTGCGGATACGCGCCAAGCGATTGACTATACCGGCGACGATGCGCCGAGCGTTGAGGTTCGGGTGCAAGCACTGTTTGGTCTCGATCAGCACCCGATGATCGGGCAAACGCCATTGCTGTTGAAACTCACCAGCCCCGCAGGTCGACCGATTCAATCGACACGTGATTTGCCCGGATTTTGGCGCGGCAGCTGGGCCGATGTCGCCAAGGAAATGAAAGGTCGATACCCCAAACATCGCTGGCCAGAGCAGCCTTGGACGGAAAAGCCGAGCCTAAAGACTAAGAACGCGTTTAACCGAGATTGACAATCGCCCGTGATATTGGCCAGTGAAGCGCATCTCGCCGCGAGCGATTGAGGGATAAAGACGAAGTATGACCGCCATCATCTATCAGCAGCCCAAGAGCGCGATGCAATCAGGTAAAGCCAAGACCGATGTCTGGGTGCTTGAGTTCGAACAATCTGAAGCACGGAAAGCCGATCCGTTGATGGGTTGGACCGGCAGCGGTGACACACAGTCACAGGTCAAGCTTACATTCCCGAGCAAAGATGCCGCGAAAGCCTATGCCGCGAAATACGGGATCACCGTGCGCGTGCATGCAACGCCTGCAAAGTCGCTGAAACTTCGGTCTTACGCTGACAACTTCAAGTAACGTCCTGCTTAGCTTTCGGTTTCACCCAATTCATCGAGCGTGACGCCGTGCTCGATATCGATGGTGTCGCCTTGCCAACGGGCCTCTCCTGCTTCGACTGCTGCGCGGCAATCGCTGGCATCGTGGCCAATGTCACTCACGACAAAAATGGTAGCAGCCGCATATTCGCCTGTGTAGCGAATATCATCGCACTCACCGTCCTTGGCGTGTTCCGAAGCATCATCGCCATAATTTTCTGGTTGAGTGAACAGCGGGTCATAACTGATCTTTTTCTCCAGCACGGCATTGCGACAATCGCTCGCATCTTTGCCGATATTGTCGGTCACAAGAGAATCGTTGCCAAGGCCGCCGATAAATCGCGGATCATCGCACTCGCCGTCGTTCGCATATTCGGACGAATCGTTGCCAAACTCGATCGCCACAGGCTCATCGTCATAGGGACTGGGCGGAGGGATTATCGCGATTGCAAAGATTGCACTCATCTCAAGAATTACGGTGCTCATATTCGACAGTTCCTCCAAAAAAACTTCGTTTGAAACGAAGCACGGTTTAGCATGCTTGCCAAGCTCGTATCTTGCCCCCATATGGCGCTTCGGGAGTCGGGTGGACGTTTGCGTTCGCTCACCGGGTCAGATCCGGAAGGAAGCAGCCCAGGTGAATTGCGACGGGTCGCTCGGCTCCTTTTTCCCCAATCAGCGCCATGACAAATGCATTCCAAACGCCTAACTTGGCGGTTGTGAATGATTCCGAAACAGAACTCCCTGATAACGGGGAAGAGCCCAAGCCAAGCGCTGCCGAGCTAGAAGCAGCGGGGCAGAACGCTATGTTCGGCGATACCGCCTCGGAGTCAGCTCCTGTTGCCGAAACTAAACCCGCTGGCGAACCTGCTCTCGCTCCCACTGAAACCAATCAACCTTACCGCGTTCTGGCGCGCAAATACCGTCCGCAAACATTTAAGGAACTGATCGGGCAAGAACCGATGGTGCGCACGCTTGCCAATGCAATCGAGCGCGACCGTCTGGCGCATGCTTTCTTGATGACCGGGGTAAGAGGGGTAGGCAAAACCTCGACCGCGAGATTGATCGCAAAGGCGCTTAACTGTGTCGGGCCAGATGGCGGGGGCGGGCCAACCATTGATCCTTGTGGTCAATGTGAACCGTGCACGGCGATTGCCAAGGGTCAGCATATGGACGTCATCGAAATGGATGCGGCCTCGCATACCGGTGTCGATGATGTACGCGAGATCATTGAAGCAGTTCGCTATGCCGCCGTATCGGCGCGCTACAAGATATATATTATCGACGAAGTTCACATGCTTTCACGCAATGCTTTCAATGCTTTGCTAAAGACTCTTGAGGAACCACCTGCGCATGTGAAGTTCCTGTTTGCGACCACTGAAGTTGAGAAACTGCCCGTGACGGTGTTGAGCCGCACGCAGCGCTTTGATCTGCGCCGTATTCCAGCGCCCATGCTCGCTGATCATTTCCTTGGCGTGTGCGAAAAAGAAGGCGTCGAAGCCGAAGCCGAAG
>CAZOLE010000167.1:0-4894 GCA_964580445.1 uncultured Porphyrobacter sp. | reverse complement strand
CCCATATCCAGCTGAATAGGAAAAAGAAGAAGAACGTCTTCGTCAAAAACCAGATGATGCCCGGTACCCAGTAGAGCGGTGCCCACTCAACCGGAGGCAACCACCCGCCAAAGAACAGCAGCGTGCAGAGCGAGCACATCAGCAGGATGTTCGCATATTCACCCAGCCAGAACAGCGCGAAGGCCATGCTCGAATATTCGGTCTGATACCCCGCCACGAGTTCGGATTCTGCTTCGGTCAGATCAAATGGCGCGCGCGCGGTTTCTGCCAAAGCCGAGATAAAGAACACCACGAACATCGGGAACAATAGCAGGTTGAAATAGAACCCATTGACGAAGCCGAGGCCGTGACCTTTCTGCGCCATAACAATCTCGCTCATATTGAACGAGCCGGTCCACAGTACCACGCACACGAGAATGAACCCAATAGAGACCTCGTAAGAGATCATCTGCGCAGCAGCACGCATCGCGGAGAAGAACGGATATTTTGAGTTCGAGGCCCAACCGCTCATCACCACGCCGTAAACGCCCAAGGAGCTGATCGCGAGGATATAGAGCAGTCCAAGGTTGATATTGGAAACCCATACGCCTTCATCAAACGGGATCACCGCCCATGCCGCGAGCGCGACGGTAAATGTGATGATCGGCGCGAGCAGGAAGATGCCCTTGTTCGCGGCGCTGGGAATGATCGTTTCTTGGAGGAAGACCTTGAGACCATCTGCGAACGATTGAAGCAGTCCGAACGGCCCGACCACGTTCGGCCCGCGCCGCATCATGATCGCGCCGAGCACCTTCCGGTCGACATAGATAACCATTGCCACGCTGAGCATAACGAGCAGCGAGATGATAATGATTCCCGCGAATGTCGCGACGGTCCATGCCCATTCATACGGCATGCCGAGAGATACGAAGAAGTCGGTCATGCGACTTGATCTCCTAACCGATCAAATATCTTGATCAACAAATGCGCTAGGACCCCGTTGGCCGCCATGTAAGCCGCCTCGCTAATGCCGTATGCGAACGGCTGAGATGTCACCAAGTATTGGAAACCTTCGAAGGCATCGGTGTGGGGCGACAAGTAAACCTCGGAATCCACTGCCCACGTAGCCTGCAATTGTGCAAGGAAGTTATAGGCCCCCAAAAAGAAGGCTACGACGTAAAAGGCGTAAGGCGAATAACGCAACGCTCTAGGAAGCTTTGTCACTCCGCAGCCTCCTTCAACTCTGGCTGTTCGAGCAATTCCGCAGAACATTGCTGCATCACATGGCTCGCCCGCGCGATGGGGTTGGTGAGGTAGAAGTCCGCAATCGGATAAGCGGCAATCGCCCCTTCCGCTTTGGCTTTGCTGTCGGCTTTGGGCAGCTTGCCGTAATCCGCGAGACCTTCTTCGCCAAGCGCAGGTACCGCCTCGATCATCGCACTCTGCAATGCGCCAAAGCTGTCAAACCCTACATTAACACCCAATGCATCCGCCAATGCCCGCAGGATCGTCCAATCCTCACGCGCATCACCGGGGGCAAACACCGCTTTCTCCGCAAACTGCACGCGGCCTTCGGTGTTAACGTAAGTGCCGTCTTTCTCGGCATAGCTCGCTGCGGGCAGGATCACATCCGCCGCATGCGCGCCAACATCGCCGTGATGGCCGATATAGACTTTCAGACTGTCCGCGAATGGCTCGTAATCCATCTCATCCGCACCAAGGCTCAGCAGCACTTTCGGTGCAGCCTTCGCGAGGTCAGCCATACCGCCCTCTTGCGCAATGCCGAGCATCAGCGAACCCATACGCGCCGCTGACATATGCAGGACGTTGAAGCCGTTCCAACCGTCCTTCACGAGGCCGAACTTGTCGACCAGCTTGAGCGCCGCGCCAAGCGTGCCTTTCGCTAAAGCCGCTCCGCCAAGGATCACCGCCGGACGCTCCGCCGCCTTCATCGCATCGCCCAGCGCCTTGGGCACGCGGTTCAACACTTTCAGGTCTTCACCAAGGAAAGTCGCCGGGTAAGTCGTTTCCCATTCCGGCCCGACCACAAACACCTTCGCGCCTGCCATCGCGGCCTTGCGAAGCCGCGAGTTCACCAAAGCCGCTTCCCAGCGAACATGGCTTCCGACGATCAGGATTGCATCGGCTGTCTCAATGCCCGCCAAGGTCGAGTTGAAATTGACCGCAGCCAAGTTCGACACGTCATAGGTCATACCGGTCTGACGGCTTTCGATCAGATCGCTGCCACACGCTTTGAGCAGTGTCTTGGCCGCGAACATCGTCTCACAATCGACCATATCGCCAGCAACCGCCGCGATGCTTGATTTGTCCTTGCCAAGTTGCCCGGCAATCGCGCCAAAGGCCTCGTCCCAGCTTGCCGCAGTCAGCTTTCCGCCTTTACGAACGAACACTTTGTCGAGACGGCGTTTGGTCAGACCATCGACCTGATACCGGCCTTTGTCTGACAACCATTCCTCGTTCACATCGTCATTGATGCGAGGCAGCGCGCGCATAACTTCGCGACCCTTTGAATGCAGCGAAATGTTCGCGCCAACCGCGTCGGACACGTCAATGGACAGCGTGCGCTTCAATTCCCAAGGCCGCGCCTCAAACGCATAGGGACGCGATGTGAGCGCACCCACAGGGCACAGGTCAATCACATTGGCAGACAGCTCATGCGAAGCCGCTTGCTCGAGATACGTCGTAATCTGCATGTCTTCGCCGCGATAGAGCGCGCCGATTTCGTCAACGCCCGCCACTTCTTCGGAGAAACGCACACAGCGGGTGCAGTGGATGCAGCGGGTCATGATCGTCTTGATCAGCGGGCCCATATTCTTTTCGGTCACCGCACGCTTGTTTTCCTGCGTGCGCGATGTGCCCTTGCCATAGGTCATGGACTGATCTTGCAGATCGCATTCGCCGCCTTGGTCGCAAATCGGGCAATCAAGCGGGTGATTGATGAGGAGGAACTCCATCACCCCTTCGCGCGCTTTTTTGACCATCGGCGTGTCGGTGCGGATTTCCTGACCTTCGCCAGCAGGAAGCGCGCAAGACGCTTGCGGCTTAGGCGGCCCCGGCTTCACTTCGACCAGACACATCCGGCAATTGCCCGCGATGGACAGCCGCTCGTGATAACAGAAACGCGGGATTTCTTTGCCTGCAAGCTCGCAAGCCTGCAGAACAGTCGCGCCAGCTGGGACTTCGATTTCTTCGCCGTCTACGGTGACTTTAGGCATGGTCTACTCCGCCGCCTCCATAAACTGTGCGTTGTGCTCGTGGATGCGTTTTTCCAGCTCGGGGCGGAAGTGACGGATTAGGCCTTGGATTGGCCACGCGGCTGCATCGCCGAGCGCGCAGATTGTGTGGCCTTCAACCTGCTTGGTGACCTCTTGCAGCATATCGATTTCTTCGATTGCCGCATCACCTGTGCGAAGTCGCTCCATCATGCGCCACATCCACCCGGTGCCTTCGCGGCACGGCGTGCATTGGCCGCATGACTCATGCTTATAGAAATAGGAAAGACGCGAAATCGCGCGGACAATATCGGTCGACTTGTCCATCACAATGACGGCCGCCGTGCCAAGGCCAGAGCCAAGCTCTTTCAGCCCGTCAAAGTCCATTGGCGCGTCCATAATCTGCTCAGCTGGTACCAAAGGCACCGATGAACCACCCGGGATAACCGCCAAGAGATTGTCCCAACCTCCTGTAATTCCACCACAATGCTTCTCGATCAAGTCACGGAAGGGAATGCCCATTTCCTCTTCGACAACGCATGGTTGGTCGACATGGCCGCTAATCTGGAACAGCTTGGTTCCGGCATTGCCTTCGCGCCCGAACGAGCTGAACCACGAAGCGCCGCGGCGAAGGATCGTTGGCACAACCGCAATGCTCTCAACATTGTTGACCGTCGTCGGAGAGCCATAAAGGCCCGCGCCCGCAGGGAATGGCGGTTTCAAGCGCGGCTGACCCTTTTTGCCTTCGAGGCTTTCGATCATCGCAGTTTCTTCACCGCAAATATAAGCGCCCGCACCGCGATGCATGAAGACATCGAAATCGTATCCAGACTTGCTGGCGTTCTTGCCGATCAATCCAGCGGCATAAGCCTCGTTGATGGCGGCCTGCAGCGTTTCAGCTTCGCGGATATATTCGCCGCGGATGTAGATATAGGCCGCGCGCGCGCGCATCGCGAAACCGGCTATCAACGCACCTTCGATCAGCTTGTGCGGATCATGGCGGATGATCTCGCGGTCTTTGCATGACCCCGGCTCAGACTCATCGGCATTGATGACGAGGAAGCTTGGACGACCATCCTTGCTTTCCTTGGGCATGAACGACCATTTGAGACCGGTTGGGAAACCTGCCCCGCCCCGCCCGCGCAAACCGGACGCTTTCATCTCATCGATGATGGAGTCTGATCCGCGCGCAATCAACGCTTTGGTGCCGTCCCAATCGCCACGTTTCTGCGCGGCTTTAAGGCCCCAGTCCTGGAAGCCATAGACGTTGGTGAAGATGCGATCCTTATCAGCGAGCATCAGCGAGCGTCCCTTCTTGTACTCCGGCCAGCATCGCTGGGTCCCTTCCTAATCTGCCGTAGCTGACGCAAGGTCAAAACTTGAAAAACCAATCCCATACCCATCAAGGCGATGCCCAAAGTGCGCTCGCCCGTGGCCGCCAAATAAACGCCAGCGAGGAAGCCCAGCAGGCCCGCAAACATCAAGGCAAGAACGCCCGCGTTCATCCGAGCATTCCCGAAAGACTGCCATTGGTGAACAGGTAATAGGCGGCAAAAAGGATCGCGGCGATAACCGCGAATTTGACCATGCCTTTAATGATCTTCCACACGATCGCAATCGCTACGAGCGCGACAATGATTGTCATCCAATCCATTACCAATCCCCCCTGTAATCGTGATTGG
>CAZOLE010000166.1:0-4962 GCA_964580445.1 uncultured Porphyrobacter sp. | reverse complement strand
CCCCAACGTGGCCAAAAGCTAGTTTTGATCGACCAGCTTACCCACGCCTCACCCATCAAGACCTCTTTCTTACGGTCCTGCATATGCGCTCCGACCAGCGCGAGTAGCCCCATTGCGAAGGCGGTGACCATAGTGCGCATGCTCCACATCAGGACCATGTGCGACAGCGCCCACAGCGCAAAACCCCACATCATCGGGTGGCGAGTGACTTTGAAGACGCCGTGCGGTTCTGCTCGCGCATTTTCCTCGGATTTGGATGTCACAATGGCCGGGTTGCCGGCGAAAGAGCCAGCGAACAGGATCATCGCTGGGAGGGTCAGCGCGGTTGCGATGACCCAGCCAACATCTCCGCTACCTGGCAAGTCCTTGGGGGGTGCCGCTTTGAATGCAAAATAGATCCATGCCAGCATGATAAGGCTGACCACTGAGTAGAATGCTTCAAAACCCTTCTTGCCGAAGGTTTTGACTAGAATTGCACGGACTGGATGCGACATGGCGAAATGACTGCCGACAAAGGCGGCGTTCGCGGCGATCAAAATAACGACGCTTTGCTCCATTGGGCGACTATATCACCGAACCTTAATCGGACCTAATCGGATTGCCCGGTTGGAATGATGCTGGCCTGTGCTGTCGCGACATGCGCGGGCGGATGCTCGTCACTTTCCGCCCAAACGTCAGCGCGCACAATGGCTTGGCGCTTACCCGCTTTGATGACCGAACCTTTTGCCCGCAGTCTTTGACCATTCGCGGGGCGCAGAAAGTTGATAGTGTATCCACCCGTGACAACATCGCCCACCACCGACGCGCCTGCCCAAGCGCACGCATTGTCCGCCATTAAACCGACAATCGCGCCATGCGCATAGCCATGATGCTGTGTCATTTCAGGGCGCAGTTCGAGCAGCAGCTCGCTTTGGCCATCCCAGACTTTGAGCGGTTCCACGTCAAGCCAATTGGTAAAGCCTGAACCTTTGACGGCGACCTTCTTCATGTATTCAAGCGCGGCATCTGGGGTTTCAAAGCGCGAGCGGGTCACTGGTCAATCTCCATAAAGTCTGTATTACAGATTTAATGGCACTTGAAATCAGCATGCGCAAGGTTGATATTGTTTTGCGAACAAAAGTTAGCATCCATGAAAACCTACCGCCCCTCTCGTTCTCCTTGCCCTATTGGCCGCGCCTCGCGCGTGCTTGGCGATCGTTGGGTAATGATGGTCTTGCGCGAGGCGTTTCTCGGTGCGGATCGGTTTGAGCAATTTATTGACCGACTTGGGATCAATCGTGCCGCGCTGACATCGCGACTGACGATGCTGCAAGATGCCGGGTTGATGCGGCGCGATCCACCGGAAGGCAAACGCGCACGCTATGAACTGACCGATAGCGCACGCGCTTTGGTGCCGATGTTCAGCGAAATGGCGAAATGGGGCTCACAGCACCTGTTCGACGACGGCGAACAGCGCGGCGGCTGGCCGGACGCTGAACACCATCAAGTCATTGTGGAGCCTTTAGCTCACCAATCGTAGGCTTTAGGCAGATTGCTTTCATCGAGATCGCGATACCGCTCTTTCAACCGGCTTTGGTGATTGTCTAGCGGTTGTTCGACCCCGCTGATGAAGACGCGCGTGGGGACGGAGCCCAATTCGAGCGGATCGCCATCCCAGATAACCACATCGCCCAACGCACCAGGCTTAAGGACACCGGCTTTACCGTCCATGCCGCTGATCGCGGCGGGCACTGAACTGATCGCGGCAAAGGCCTGACCCCAGCTTAGCCCAGTCGCACCGGGCACTTTGGTGAGCGCCACGAGATTGCCCGCATATTGCGGCAGTCTGCGCGGGTCTTCCATCGCTCCTGCATTGATCGCGACTTTGACGCCTGCATTGACCATGCGACCAACATTGCTTTGCGTTGCGGCAAGCTCTGCAAAGGTCTCCGGCAGATCATCCAAGCCATCGGCGATCACGGGAACGCCAGAAGCGGCGATCTCATTGGCCACCAACCAACCCTCGCTTGCGCCAACCAGCACTATGTCGAGCCGAGAAAACTCGCCTTTGAGTTTAAGCGCACTGCGAATATCGGCGGCGCGTTCAACATTGATCAGCAGCTTTTGCTGACCACGCACTACCGGGATGAGAGCTTCTGCATCAAAACGGCTTAGCAAAACCTCATCATCTTTGGTGATTTCGGTGGTCTGCGGAGTGCCCCGCGAACCGATCAACGCCTGAGCTTCGCGCAAGGATGCGCGGAACAAAGTGTAAGTCGACGCCCGGCTCCCACCTGCTCGCCGCGCACCACCTTCACCAAGATCAACCATCTGGAACGCTTTGGCTTTGGTTATGGGTTCGCCGTCTGCGCCCAAATCTATGATTGCACCTTGGCCAGCGAAGATCGAGCCCGAGGGGTTCGTGGTTGTGGCTGCGCGTGTAATACCGGCGGCGCGATGGATTTTGATATGTTGTGAATCGGGATTGACGATCGGCGCAGTGTCGAGCGCCGCGCTGAACGGAGATCCGCCAGCACGGCTGTCATTGCTTTCGGTAACAGCGCCGACATCCCAGAGGCCAAGCGTTGTAACTGTAGCGAATATGCCGGGCGTGACATAGGCGCCGCCCGCATCGATCAACGTGTCGGTTTCAAAGGAAGTGCCACGTGCAGGGCCTGCCGACACGACCTTACCACCTTCGATGACGACAACTCCGCCTTCAACCGGTTCGCTGCCATCGCCGGTCACGACCGTCGCATTGGTGATAATTATATCCTGCGCCGCAAGCGGGCTGGCGATGAGAGCAAGGGCCGATGCCCCGATTGTTAAAAACGCCTTCACTTCACGTCTCCTTCACCGGGCTGGCCAAGCTCGAAATCGCTCACCGGACGGCGTTTGCGATCCATTGCATCAAACATCAAAGCGCCGTCTATCCAGACCTTTTCAGGTCGCGAATAGACGCTCAATGGATTGCCGTTCCAAAGCACCACATCGGCCATTTTTCCGGATTCCAAACTGCCAGTCATTTCATCAATGCCCATGGCTTTCGCGGCGTTCAAAGTGATCCACTGAATCGCTGTGCCTTCGGAAATGTCGATGCCTAAGCGCAGGCCAGCTTTGCGGGCCTTAGCTGCTTCTTGGTTGAGCCGTTGAATGTCCTGCGCGCTGTCGGAGTGGATCACCACGCACGCGCCTTCCCGCTGAAGGAATGCGGCGTTCTCTGTAATGGCGTCATAGGCTTCCATTTTGAAGCCATACCAATCCGCCCAAATCGCGCTGCACACGTCATTGTCGCGCAGCAAATCACCGATTTTATACGCTTCAACGGCGTGGTGGAATGCCGTGACTTTGTACCCAATCTCCTTCGCCATATCCATCACCAGCGCCATCTCATCCGCGCGATAGCAATGGTTGTGTACGAGGATATCACCGGCCAGCACACCCGCGAGGGTTTCCTTGCCCAAATTGCGGCGGCGATCATCGGGATCGTCATTGGCGTATTCAATCGCGTCGTACCAAGTCTGGCGATTGACCGCGAAATTGCCCATCCGGGTTGAAGGTTTGCGCCCGCGATTACCATAGACACGCTTGGGGTTCTCACCGCAGGCCATCTTAAAGCCATAGGGCGCGTCTGGAAACTTCATGCCTTGAACGGTGCGCGACGGCACATTCTTGAGCGTGACCGTGCGCCCGCCCATCAGGTTGGCTGAACCGGGCAGGATTTGCAGCGAAGTGATTCCGCCATTGGCCATTGCGCGGCTGAAACCGGGGTCTTGCGGCCAGACCGAATGCTCGGCCCAAACATCGGGCGTCGTGGGGCTGGTCGCTTCGTTCCCATCATTGTGCGCCGCAACGCCGGGTGAGGGGTAGTCGCCAAGGTGCGAGTGAATGTCGATGATGCCGGGAGTTACGAATTTGCCCGAACCATCGACCACATTCGTGACTCGCGGCGGTGCGGCGGCCGGGCCCCCAATTGCAACAATCTTACCGTCTTTGAAATGCACCCAGCCATTGTCGACCTTGCCGCCCGTGCCATCGAACACGGTCACGGATGTGATCAGGGTTTCGACACCTGCATAGGCTTTGTAAGTCGAGGCATAGGGTTCATCGCTTTCGAGCTGCGCGGCAAAGGCCGGCGTGTCGTCTTCGTCATCCGCGCTTGCATCTGCGGAAGCTTGCGAAGCCGAACCGGTGGTGGCGCAAGCGGTGAGCGCAAACGCGCTGGCAACAACGGTAAACGCGGCGGTACGCGCGCGGGCAAGTGAAAATTTCCGCATGGATTGGGCCCTCTGCTTGGATCAGATGGTTAATGTCTGACCACAAAGCAGGGGCTTGTCCACCGCGCGAACTGGCTTGCGAAACAATTCAAGCAGGCGTGGCGCGAATGCACCTATTGGTTGGTTATGCCTACCTATTCCTTAGTCAAAGTTGTCTGCGACTCGCCATCGCCAAACACTTCTTTGGCTTCGCTGATCCCATCATCGTCCTTCAATGTGTCGAGATGCATCATTCTCTTGATCAGAGGGCTTATGATCATCACGCCAATACCGATTGCAACAGCATATAGGCCGACAGTGCTGTAAACGCTCAGGACAACTTCGCGTCCTGCATCTTCACCGACATTCTCACCGCCCGTTGCAGAGGCGATCAGACCCGCTGCGAAGTTCCCGGTGGCTGAAGCAAAGAACCATGTGCCCATGATCAACGACGCCATATGTGATGGTGCTAGCCGGTTCATCGCGGACAGGCCAACCGGCGAAAGGCATAGTTCGCCGGTTGTGTGCAGTAGGTAGATTAGGAATATGAAAGCCACCGGAACCGCAACTTCTGGCCCAACAGCTTGCGCACCCCAAACCAGCACGAGAAAGCCCAAACCTACTTGGACAACTCCCAAACCGAACTTCATCGGGGCGGAGGGTTCTTTGCCCATCCGTGCCAAAACTTGCCAAGTTGTAGCAAAAATTGGTGCGAGCAGAATAATAT
>CAZOLE010000165.1:0-4992 GCA_964580445.1 uncultured Porphyrobacter sp. | reverse complement strand
GATCAATTTGTCACCTGCTTCGATTCGCTCGGTTCTAGCGGATTTGGAAAGTTTGGGATTGCTGGCCGCACCGCACACAAGCGCGGGAAGGTTGCCAACCGATGCCGGTCTACGAATTTTTGTTGATGGCATGATGCAGGTCGCTGAACCAACTTCGGAAGAGCGCGCTCAGATCGAAGCGAGGCTTGGTGGTAATGGTCCGGTTGAACGGGCGTTGGAACAAGCAAGCTCTTTACTTTCCGAGCTGTCCGGCGCGGCGGGTATGGTGATGGTACCGACCCAAGAGGCGCGGTTGCAACAATTCAACCTAGTGGACTTAGGGCAAGGCCGAGCACTTGCAGTGTTGGTTGGGGAGGATGGAGGTGTTGAAAACCGAGTGGTCGAACTCGGGGGAGTTGCCAGCCAAAGCGCGCTAGAACAGGCGAGCAATTATGTAAGCGCGCGACTTTCGGGGCGGACTTTGAGCGAAGCGGCGAACACAATGCGTGGCGAGATCGCGCAAGGGCGCAGTCAACTTGATGATGCGAGCCGCGATCTGGTTGAGAGGGGGCTCGCAGTTTGGAGCGAGGACGCCAATGAGCGTCCGGTTCTGATTGTGCGCGGTGCTGCTAATCTTTTGGATGAGACAGCTCTTGAAGATGTTGAACGTGTGCGCTCTCTGCTCGATGATCTTGAAGACAAGCAATCAGTATCTGCCTTGCTCGAAAGAGCGCGTCAGGCCGAGGCTACGCGAATTTTCATCGGCAGTGAGAATCGGTTGTTCGGGCTTTCGGGCTCTTCAGTGATCGCGTCCCCCTATCGAGATCAAGAGGGTCGAGTTGTGGGTGTCCTTGGCGTGATTGGCCCGACACGCTTGAATTACGCGCGTGTGGTCCCCATGGTGGATATGACCGCCCGTTCTTTGGGCAAGCTCATAACCTAAATCACAAATTCGAGCTGGATCTCAACTGATGATAGATAATGGTAAGCCGCACGACGAAGCGGTTGAAAATGAATTGAAAGATGTGCCTGAAGAATTCCTCGATGATGGTACCGAGTATACAGAAGAGGAAGCCGAAGACAGTGTTGCAGAAGCCCTAGAAGGGCTGCGCAATGATCTCGATGCCGCAAAACAAGATGTGCTTTATGCGCAGGCTGAGACGCAAAATGTGCGTCGCCGGTTAGAGAAAGATGTGGCCGATGCGCGCAGTTACGCAGCGACAGGTTTTGCAAGGGATGTCTTAAGCGTTTGGGACAATATGTCTCGCGCGGTTGAAGCTATCCCCGAGGAACTGCGCGCCGACGAAAAGATGAGCGGCCTAGTGGTCGGCATCGAGGCGACTCAGCGCGAGCTTGAGAAGGTCTTCAAACAGCACGGTATTGAGCGGATTGCTGCGATTGGTCTACCACTGGACCCGAACCAGCATCAGGCGATGATTGAAATTCCTTCTGCTGATAAAGAGCCCGGTACAATTGTGCAGGAAATGCAATCAGGCTGGATGATTAAGGACCGCCTGTTGCGCCCTGCCATGGTTGGTGTCGCGAAAAAGCCGGACTGATCCGCTAAAGCGTCGCACCGGGAAAACGGACGAGCATGTCGTACGCTTCCTTGTCTGCGACTCCGGCTACTTTGGCTCCCTTGCGCAGCCAGAATGCGTGTTTGGCCAACTCGGCCTGCTGCTCAATCCCATAGGCTTTGAATGGCTGGCCGGGTTTAAGGGTGTAGCCATATTTGCAAAACGGGTGGCGGTGGAACGGAAGATACCACCGGCCGCGGGTTTGGCTTTGCCAGATATGGGTCATCTCATGGATGAATAGACCTTGGCGGGAAAGCGGCGCCTGCATAAAATCGTCGCAATAGACCGTCCCTTGCGGGTGAAAGTGCATATGGCCTTGTGGGGCCATTGTGACTTTTCGCGGCTGAAACGGGAACCATTTGCGTCGCTTTATCCGAACGCTCTCATATTTGATCGCATCGCCAAATATGCCACGCGCTAACTCAACCTCGCCGGGGGTTAGCGATCGCTCCCCGCCCACTGGGCATGCGGGCAGGGTACCTTGATTAAAGCTGATTTTATCGTGCGTCAGCGTTCATCGCCCGCCGCGACGATATCTGCTTCAAATATGTGCTTGTCGCCGCCGATAACTACGAGCGAGATTTCAGTTTTTCCGCCGGGTTTTAGGTCGGCTGATGGCTCAAACACCATGACGTGCTTGCCGCCCGGTTCGAAAGTTTCCTTTGTGCCTTTCGTTAAATTGATCGGGCCGCTCTCGCCCATTTCCATCTTGTTCACCCACTCCACAGTTGCATGCAATTCAGCGCTCTTGGCATTTGCAGCTTCGGCGCCGCGGATCGCAGTTGCTTTATCGCCATCATAGGCAAGTTCGAAATAAACCGCCGCCGGATTGCCAACGACAGGTGCCAGCACCATCCGAGCATTGGTGATCGTAAGGCCGGGTAGGGTGCCTTCAACCTGCTCTTCTGCTGGAGCATCGGCATCCTCGCCGCACGCCGACAGGATAATGATTGTTGCCAATGCAGCTGCGATAGAAAACTTCTTCATGTGTTACCCCTTGTGCGCCCATTCGGGTGCTATGTCGCATTTTGTGACATAGCTGGGCAAAACTAGGCATGTCGATCCCTTGTGCCAAGCAAAACCGCACCTATATCCGGCTCACATTCGATCCGCATGAGTGCATTGCCCATACCTGTATGGAGATGGGAAGCGCGAACAAGGCGGTGTCCAACATACATCAATGGATGGGGTACAAATGGGTAAAGTTATCGGTATTGACCTTGGCACGACCAATTCGTGTGTCGCTGTCATGGATGGCGCGAAGCCTAAGGTTATTGAAAATTCAGAAGGCGCGCGCACTACACCTTCGATCGTCGCTTTCACGAAAGAGAGTGAGCGCCTGATCGGTCAACCGGCGAAGCGTCAAGCGGTCACAAACCCTGACAACACTCTATTCGCGATCAAACGTTTGATCGGCCGCCGGTTCGATGATCCGTTGACCAAGAAAGATTCTGAGATCGTCCCATACGATATCGTCAAAGGCAAAAACGGCGATGCTTGGGTCGAAGCGGGCGGCGAAGAATATTCACCTTCGCAAGTCAGCGCCTTCATCTTACAAAAGATGAAAGAGACCGCTGAGAGCTATCTTGGCGAAACGGTCGACCAGGCTGTTATCACTGTTCCTGCGTACTTTAACGATGCGCAACGTCAGGCGACGAAAGACGCCGGTCAGATCGCTGGACTCGAAGTGCTGCGGATCATTAACGAACCGACTGCGGCCGCGTTGGCCTATGGCATGGACAAAGACGACGGCAAGACAATCGCCGTCTATGACCTTGGCGGTGGCACATTCGATGTCTCGATCCTTGAGATCGGTGATGGTGTTTTCGAAGTGAAGTCCACCAATGGTGATACGTTCCTCGGTGGCGAAGACTTTGACAACACGATTGTTGAATATCTCGCCGATGCCTTCCAGAAAAAAGAGAACATGGACCTGAAAGCCGATAAGCTCGCGCTTCAGCGTCTCAAGGAAGCCGCAGAGAAAGCGAAGATCGAGCTCTCCAGTTCGGCGACCACAGAAATCAATCTGCCCTTTATCACAGCGCGCATGGAAGGCGGAGCAACTACGCCATTGCACTTGGTTGAGACGATCAGTCGCTCTGACCTTGAAAAGCTTGTGGGTGACCTCATTCAGCGCACGCTTGAGCCATGCAAGAAAGCACTCAAAGACGCAGGCGTCAGCAAAGATGAAATCGACGAAGTGATCTTGGTTGGCGGGATGACTCGCATGCCGAGAGTTCGCGAAGTCGTTGAGAAGTTCTTCGAAGCCAAGCCGCACACCGGTGTAAACCCGGATGAAGTGGTTGCGATGGGCGCCGCTATCCAAGCAGGCGTTCTGCAAGGCGACGTGAAAGACGTGTTGTTGCTCGACGTGACGCCATTGTCGCTCGGCATTGAAACGCTGGGCGGGGTGTTCACTCGCATGATCGACCGCAACACGACAATCCCGACTAAGAAAACGCAAACTTACTCAACCGCCGAAGACAATCAGAACGCTGTGACGATTAAAGTCTTCCAAGGCGAACGTGAAATGGCCGCAGACAACAAGCTGCTCGGTAATTTTGACCTTGTTGGCATTCCTCCGGCTCCGCGCGGCGTCCCACAAATCGAAGTGACTTTTGACATTGATGCGAACGGCATTGTCAGCGTCGCAGCGAAGGACAAAGGCACCGGCAAAGAGCAGGTAATCAAGATCCAAGCCTCTGGTGGCCTGTCGGACAACGACATTGATCAGATGGTTCAGGACGCTGAGAAGTTCGCCGAAGAGGACAAGAAGCGCCGTGCAGGGGCTGAGGCACGCAACCAAGCCGACAGCCTTGTACACGCGACCGAAAAGCAATTGTCTGAGCATGGCGACAAGGTCGACGATGAGACCAAAACTTCCGTCGAGGAGGCGATTGCCGCTACGAAAACCGCACTTGAAGGCGAGGATGCAGAAGAAATCGGTGCGAAAGCTCAAGCTTTGACTGAAGTTGCCATGAAAATGGGTCAGCAAATCTACGAGCAAGAGCAAGCCAATGCTCCTGAAGATGGTGATGCAGGCGCTGACACCGCTTCGGAAGAAGAGGCTCCGGAAGAAGACGTTGTTGACGCTGAATTTTCCGAAGTCGATGAAGACAACAAGAGCTAATGCACTAAAACACGGCCGCCCCGCGTCTGTGCTCCTTTGCATGGGCGACGGCGCGGCTAATGGGCGATTGGGCTAATGTCTGCCACTCATGGTGATTATTATCAGACGCTCGGCGTGTCGCGCGATGCCGATGGCGCAGCGTTAAAGAGTGCCTATCGCAAACTTGCGATGAAGTTTCACCCGGACCGCAATCCGGGTGATGCCGAGGCTGAGGCAAGCTTCAAAGCCTGCAACGAAGCCTATGAAGTGCTCAAAGACCCGCAAAAGCGCGCGGCTTATGATCGTTATGGGCATGAAGCCTTTACC
>CAZOLE010000164.1:0-5067 GCA_964580445.1 uncultured Porphyrobacter sp. | reverse complement strand
CATCCCTGTTCTGCTCGTCGAGGTCTTCGCAGCTATTGCGGCCAAGCCTGCCATGACCATCGTTGACGCGACGTTTGGTGCGGGTGGCTACACCTCGGCCTTGCTAACCTCGGGCGCGCGTGTGCACGCCTTTGACCGCGATCCCGATGCAATTCGCGATGGTGCGGCAATGGTTGTGTCCTCAAATGGGCGACTTGCGCTCCATCAACAGCGTTTTGGCGCAATGGCAGCCGAATTGGCAGACGCCGGTGTTCCCAGTGTCGATGCCGTGGTGATGGACATTGGGGTTTCCTCGATGCAGCTCGATCAAGGCGAGCGCGGTTTTGCCTTTTCGCATAACGGCCCATTGGACATGCGCATGAGCCAGAATGGTGAAAGTGCAGCTGATTTCCTCAATAGCGCCGATGAAGCCGCAATTGCAGACGTGCTCTATGAGTATGGCGAAGAGCGTCAGTCGCGCCGTGTGGCTCGCGCGATAGTTTCCGCGCGCCCGCTTGAAAGCACTGGCGAGCTTGCTCGCGTTGTGCGCCGTGCCTTGGGGTACAAGCCCCACGATACCAAGGATCCAGCTACCCGCACATTCCAGGCGGTTCGCATCCATGTCAACGATGAGCTTGGCGAATTGCGCGCCGGGCTTGCCGCTGCCGAGGCACTGCTGCGCGAAGGTGGTGTTCTGGCGGTGGTCAGTTTTCACAGTCTGGAAGACCGGATCGTTAAGCGCTTCCTAAAAGAGGCAAGCGGTGCAGGCCGGGCTGTCTCGCGTCACTTGCCCGGTGAGTCTCCCGGTCCTGCCCCTACCTTCTTAAAGCCATCTAAGGCGATCCGCCCCTCACAGGCTGAGATTGCACGCAACCCCCGCTCGCGCTCTTCGATCTTGCGCCACGCGATCCGAACCGCCGCCCCAACAAGGGAGAATTTCCTATGATGGCTACTGCATCACGCTTGCGTCAAGTTGGTTGGCTCGCTTCGCTCGGTCTATGCTTTGCGGTGTTTGTTGTCCTCAGTTTTAACGTACACGCGGTCAAAAGCGAAGTGCGTCTGGCAGAGCGCAAGATTGTCGCATTGGAGCGCGAAACCCTTATTCTTGAAACGGAATTTCAAGCGCGCTCTAGTCAACGTCAACTGGCGAACTGGAATGCGGTTGAATTTGGCTATGATACTCCGAGCGCGGATCAATATCTTGATGGCGAGAGGCAATTGGCCTCGCTTGGCCAGCCACAATCACCGGGCGCTCCTGAGCCGATTAAGGTAATGAGTGAGCCAACGGGCAAGCTTGCGGCAAATTCAACACGCAAAGAGATGGTATCTCCGATTTCGGGCGAGCCAGTGACCTTAGCTTCAAATCAGGTCGAGCCTGATACGGCGACCGCTTTCAGTGATGCCTTTGGTGAGTTTTTGATCGAAGCGTCTCCTATTCGCGCCGCGCAAGCGCAAACGCCTCCTGCTGATCGGGGAGGCGACCAAGGCGAATGAGCACCTACGCCGCCCGGACTGCGCAAACAGCGGTGCCGCTGGGCCGAGTGCAGCAGGTGCACATGCGATATCGCTCGCTCCTAACGGCGCGGTGGCGCGTGCTTTGGATTGTGATTGTATTTGCAGTGGTCGCGCTCCTCGCCATCCTTCGCATCGGTTATATCGGCTTTGCTGGTGAGGCACGCTCAAGCAGCAGCCTTGCTGAGCAACTCCTGCCGCCTCGCGGCGAGATAACCGATCGTAATGGCCGTCCATTGGCGCGCGCATTTCCCGCCTATGCTTTGTGGTTTGATCCCGAAGCGATGGGCGATAAGGGCAACCCGCTGGTGCGTTCACCCGAAGCCATCGCCGCCGAACTCAAAGCCATCTTCCCCGATATGAACGAAGCGCAGACCCGCAGGCGTTTGGCATCGGGCAAAGCGGGTTATTTGCGCCGCCGGGTCTTGCCCGAAGATGCAAACAAGGTCTTCGGTCTGGGTGAAATTGGGCTGCAATTCCCGCAGGAAAATGACAGGCACTATCCCCAAGGTTCGCTTGCTGCCCATATTCTTGGCTATGTCGTGGAGGGCGAGGGCGGTCGGTTGGGCATGGAACAAGTGCTCGAAAAGCGGTTGAGCGACCCCGACACACGCGCGGAGCCTGTGGCGCTGTCGATTGATGTGCGGGTGCAAGGTGCACTCGAAGAAGAGCTGCGTCGCGGGATGCTTGCTACCGATGCTATTGGTGCTGCGGGAATTGTGCTTGATGTTGACAGCGGCGAAATCATGGCATTGGCCTCACTGCCTGAATTTGATCCCAATATCGTCGGCGCACAGGGTGCAAAGAATGAATTCAACCGCGCGACAAATGGTGTTTATGAGCTTGGCTCGACCTTTAAACCACTTACTGTAGCAGCGGCGATTGATGCCGGTGTCATCACCGATCTGAGTAAGCGCTGGAATGCGCGAAAGGTCGAATTGATGAATCGCGAAATCAAAGACCTAAAGCCCAAGGGTGCGTCACTGAATGTGCCGCAGGCTCTGGTCTATTCGTCAAATACGGTGACGGCGCGGATCGCGGATCAGTTGGGCGCGAAACGCATGCAGCAACTGCTGGTCGATCTTGGGATGGATAAGCGGCCTTATGTTGAGTTGCCTGCGCGCGGCAAACCGCTTTGGCCGCAAGACCCCAGCAACCGCCACACCAATATGGTGATCGGTTATGGCCACTCAATTTCGGTGACTCCGCTGCATCTGGCAAACGCCTATGCAGCGATGGTCAATGGCGGTATTTGGCGTCCAGCGACCCTGCGTAAACTTGATTCCAAGGATATTCCGCGCGGTCGGCGGGTCTTTAAAGCCTCGACCTCGTCAAAGATGCGCCAGATGCTGCGAATGATCTCGCTCTATGGGACTGGACGCAGCGCCAATGCGCAAGGGTACAGGGTCGGGGGTAAGACCGGCTCTGCTGAGAAACCGCTCAATGGTAGCTATGCCAAAAACGCGCTGATTTCCTCATTTGCCGCAGCGTTTCCGTTGGACCGCCCGCGCTATGTCGTTGTTGCGATGCTTGATGAGCCACGTGGCACCAAAGCAGCGCAAGGACAGCGCACCGCAGCGTTCAACGCCGCGCCTGTCGTGGGTCGCCTCGTGCCGCGTATCGGTCCGATGTTGGGTGTCCGCCCGGACGAAAACCGCGACGTTGATATCAGCGATTTGGCCTATCTTGTGAAGGGCCGCAAATGAGGTTGGCGTCGCTCTTCGAACGGGCCGAGCTTGATCGCGCCGCAACCGGTGATGCAAGTGTCACCGGCTTTGCGATTGATCACCGTAAAGTCGCGCCGGGCACTGTCTTTGGCGCATTTCGTGGTGCCAAATTCAACGCCGAGGACTTTGTGCCCGCTGCAATCGAAGCGGGTGCAGCAGCAGTCGTCACGCGGCCTGATGTTTCGGTAAATGGAGCTGTGCATATTGCCAGCGACGAACCGCGTCGCACTTTTGCGCGTCTCGCCGCACAGTTCTTTACCCCTGTCCCGGAAACCATCGTTGCGGTCACAGGAACCAACGGCAAAACCTCCACTGCTGAAATGACGCGGCAGATCTGGCGGATGTGCGGCCAAAGCGCCGCGAGCATTGGTACTTTGGGTGTTACGACCCCGGATGGCAGCGTTTCAACCGGCCTTACCACGCCCGATATCGTCACATTCTTGTCGAATATGAGCGGATTGGCGCGTGAAGGCGTCACTCACGTTTCTTACGAAGCATCGAGCCACGGGCTTTCGCAATTTCGCAACGAAGGCTTGCGGGTTGCAGCGGGAGCATTCACGAATTTCAGCCGCGATCATCTCGACTACCACGAGACGATGGATGGCTACTTTGCAGCCAAGATGCGCCTTTTCGACGAAGTTGTCGATGACGGCGCTCCGGCTATTATCTGGGACGGCGGCGACAATAGCGAGTGGACCCGCCGTGCCATTGAGCACGCACTTTCCCGAAATCTGCGCGTGCTCATCGTGGGCGAGACGAGGGAATGTGGTGACACTTTTCTTCGCCTCGCCAATCGAGAAGCGACCCAACTCGGCCAAACACTGACAATTGAATTTGAAGGCGAAGAAAAGACCATAAAGCTTCCATTGATTGGAGCGTACCAGGCTGCCAACGCCCTTTGTGCAGCGGCGTTGGCGTTGGCGACAGGATCGGACGCGGCGCAGGTTTTCGATGCGGTTGGGCGTCTTCAACCTGTTCGCGGACGATTAGAACGCGCTTGTCTCACGCCGGCGGGCGCTCCCGTCTATATCGATTACGCGCACACGCCCGATGCTTTGGAAGCGGCTATTGCGGCGCTCAGGCCGCATGTAGCGAGTGAGCAAGGCGGAAAGCTGATTGTGGTGTTCGGCGCGGGCGGTGACCGTGACACGGGCAAGCGGGGGCCTATGGGTGAAGTCGCTGCAATGGCAGCGGACCAAGTGATCGTCACCGACGATAATCCACGCGGCGAAAGCGCAGACGCCATTCGTGCCTCCATTATGGACGGCGCACGCGCACAGGGCCACGACAACACCAGCGAAGTGGCTGGGCGGCGCGAAGCTATTGCCAAGGCAATTGGTTGGGCTGGTGCGAAAGACATAGTTTTGGTGGCCGGCAAAGGTCACGAGCAAGGTCAAATAATCGGGTCTGGAGAAACGATGCAGGTTTTGCCGTTCGATGATGTTCAAGTAGCGCGCGAATGCGCAGCTCAAGCAGCGCAGGAGTTGCCAGTATGAACGCTCCATCATCCCTTCACAGCCCCTTGCGGGCATGGCCGATTGAGCTGCGCGACCGCTTGCCGATTTCTTTGTGGCGCGCGCGCGAAGTTGAAGAGGCGACCGGCGGCACCGCATCACATCAATTCCAAGCCTCTGGCGTTGAGATGGACTCACGTGATGTCCAACCGGGTGACTTGTTTATCGCGCTCAAAGGCGATGCGATGGACGGTCATCGATTCTTGCCACAAGCCTTTGCCGCTGGCGCCGTTGCAGCGATTACAGATCGCCCGGTTGATTACCCGCATGTGCAAGTCGAAGACACCACACAGGCGCTCCATGCATTGGCTCATTCCGCGCGAAAACGCAGCGAA